>NZ_CP009227.1:300896-601792 GCF_000775995.1 Treponema sp. OMZ 838
TCATCACGCAAACGGGAGGCGGATGCCGCGCAACAAACTACATCGGGTTTATCAGGCGGGCATTGGAAGATGCGGGCTTAGGATATATCCCCGTAATCGGATTAAGCGCGCAGCAGATTGAAAAGAATTCCGGCTTTAAGCCGACATTCGGTTTGGCAGACCGCGCGTTAAAAGCGCTCTGCCTCGGCGACTTACTGATGCGTGTACTCTACCGTACCCGCCCCTACGAGCAAGAAAAGGGCGCGGCAAATACGCTCTATCGGCACTACGCAGACAGGATAAAGACCGAATTGAAACACATGAGCGGGCGGGATTATCGTAAGGTTGTACGAGATATTGTACACGACTTTGATACGCTGCCGCTTATTCAAGAAGAAAAACCCCGAATCGGGGTAGTCGGCGAAATTTTGGTAAAATTTCATCCGACAGCCAACAACGATATTGTAGGCACCATTGAGCGGGAAGGCGCAGAATGTGTCATGCCCGACTTGATGGACTTCTTCTTCTACTCGCTATTCGACGGAGTTTATTACGAAACATCGCTGGAATCGAGCGCATTTAACCGATTTAAATATCACGTCGCAATCTGGTATATTGAACGGTACCGCAACGGGATGAAAAAACAGCTGAACAAAAGCCGCCGTTTTACCGCCCCCGAATCGATCTATAATTTAGCAAAGGGTGTCCACGGGGTTCTTGATTTAGGGAACGTCGCCGGTGAAGGATGGTTCCTTACCGCCGAAATGGTTGAACTTATCAAGTCAGGCGTTGTCAGCATCGCCTGCTTGCAGCCGTTTGCGTGCCTGCCTAACCATGTTACCGGCAAGGGTATGATAAAAGAGCTGCGTCGCCGGTATCCTGATGCGCAGATATCCGCAATCGACTTTGACCCGGGTGCAAGCGAGGTAAATCAACTCAATCGCCTCAAGCTCCTGTTGGCAAATGCACCGTATGGTGAACATCCTGACGGAATGAATCGGAAGAGGGCATAATAAGAACCATGATATACGCACCTATTGACGACACGGCGCTGCAACAGCACCTTGATAAACTTGAAAAAGATGAACTCCATATCTTTACTGCCGACGACGGCCTGTTCCGCGGAGGGCTTTTCCACGGCACGCGGTTCGTAAACCGAATACGTGCACAGCACCGGCTGGGAATCCTCGAAACCCTTGTGCTCGGACAGGCAGGCCTCTGTGCAGCACTGATGATTCAAACGATGAAAGGGCGCGAAACACTCCAGCTGCGCTATGAAACGGACGGCCCTGCAACCGGCTTTTCAGTAGAAGCAGACTCGCGAGGCTTTGTGCGCGGCTATCTTCTGCAAAATCCCATACCGATTGAAACTCCGCTTGAAAGCTGGGATCTCGCCCCCTTTTTAGGAAACGGCACACTTACCGTTACCCGCTTTCCGGAGGCAGATCATGCTGCCGGGCGGGAACCACATCGCGGTATTGTCGAAATTAAATACCGGAATATCGCAAAAGACCTTGCGTGGTATTTTCAGCAATCGGAACAGCTCTATACGGCCTTTAATACGAGTATCAGGTTTGACAGCATTGGCAGAGTAGTCGGCGCCGGAGGCTTTTTTATCCAACGGATGCCGACGGAAGGAGGAACTCGCCGCGGAAAACAGGCAAAAACGGAAGAAGAAATTGAAGATGCCGTTACCCGTATGGAACGGGCGTTTACCGCCTGTCCTCCGCTCGGCGATTGGTTCAGTGAAGGCGGGAACTGCGAAGATATCATTTTCGGCTTACTGAGAGAGTTCAATCCTCAAGCGGTTGCAGCACGGAACATAGCCTTCGATTGCCCATGTTCAAAAGAGTATTATCTGGAAGCATTGCAGAAGCTGTCGGAAGCTGAACGGAAAAACTTAAAAGAAACAGCAGACGATCCGCTTGAGATTGTCTGCCGGAATTGCTCCAGTGTCTACCATATTCCGCTTGCCGAACTATAAAATCAGCAAAGCGGAGGTATCTCGAAAGTAACTAATTTTCGGGATACCCCTGTTCTCTATTTTTTGTGTAGTTTTTACTATCGATAAATTGACGCAAGATACTCAAACTTTCGATAACCGATGCAGAATAATCCAGCAATTTTGAATAAGAAGCTTCCAATTCGGTTCTCGATGATGTTTTAAGCTGACCGACAATAGCTTTCGTCTCATTATGGAGCTGCTCATGGTGTACCATAAGCTTTTTAAACTCGGGATGCTGCATTAAACCTTCATGCAGCGGAGCTTCTTTTTCAATCCATTGACCTAAATCACATTTTTTATGGTCACCCAATTCTATTGTGTTTACATCAAGCCGCCCATCAATCAAGGCACGCACCTTAGTAACCCAACCGAGATGTTTCAATACAATGCGCGCAAATGGCATAGCATACTCATCCGCTACTGTCTTTCCGTTTACCAGATCAATACCTTTTTCGACTGCAGCATCGACCACAACGGTACTATCAATAATATTGTTCATATTAAACAGGGCGCTGCTCATCAAATCGCTTACTTCGTTTGCAGTTGTCTGCAAAGAGGTCAGCATATTGCCGCCTTTATCCGCCTGATCAGCTATTTTATTGATATATTCAATAGCGGTGTCCGCACGGTTATTCAAGTCTGCCGCAGATTCCGGCACCAACATAACAGCATCGCGTACCGATGTGCTTGTTCCGGCAAGCATATTCATCTCAGAAGAAATTTCTACGAAAGAAGAGGCTGTTTCATTTACCGAATTACCGATAAGCGTCATCGCAGTACGCGTTTCGTCAGCGGTATCACGCGCAATCTGAAGCGCTTCAAGCATATTTTTAAGGGTTTTGGAAGCATCGGCAGCATTGAGCGCCGTCGCTTCAGAAAGCTTTCTAATTTCACCCGCAACAACGGCAAAGCCGAGGCCAGCCTTCCCTGCATGTGCCGACTCTATGGCAGCGTTCATTGCAAGCAGGTTTGTCTGAGCACTGACATCATTTATCGAGCCGATAATATCTTTAACCGCATCAATGTTTTGATTAAGGCTGTCGATAACCGTAAATAAGTCTTTTACCTTTAATGAGCCTTTTGCGACGGCATCCGTTAACTGAGAAGTAACCGAAATTCTATCGGTAACGATGTCCGCAACACGATTTACCGAATCGGTTATTTGCTCTACCGACGAACTTGCTTTTCCGGCCGTATCCTCCAGTGCAGTAGTGCAGCTATGCACCTCTTGCAGCTGTTCCTGAACCGACATGATGGAATCCAGAATTGAATGGATACTATCGGTAAACGCCTCAAATTGATGTTCTTGCTTGAGGTTTTTAAAAAGAACCTGAGACGCACCGGTTATCTTGCTTCTGATATTAAGTGCAATATTTTCCGCAGCAGTCATCAATGCTTCTACTTCTTTTACCTCAAACACGATACCGTTTGTGATAGGCGCTATCTCATGCTTTTCCGCTTCCGAATCCTTTTTTGTAAATGAAAACATACTTTTTCCCCTTTGTTTACAGACACAAGGCTTTCCAAGCAGCCTCCGCGGCAGCTTGTTCCGCTTCCTTTTTGCTTTTCCCTAAAGCAGGTTCATATTCCTTCTCTTTAATGACAACTTTTACTTGAAAAACTCTGTCATGATCCGGCCCCGATGTCTCTACCAGCACATATTTAGGGATAATGCGATATTTTTTTTGCACATATTCTTGCAGCAAGGATTTATAATCCCGATATCGATGTTTATTTTGTTCGACCAACTGCATCTGCGGTTCAATAATTTTTAATACGAACTGTTGAGCAGCCTTGAATCCCGAATCTAAGTAGAGTGCACCGATAAGTGCCTCCACCGCATCGGCGAGCAGGGCTTTTTTCTTCCTACCGCCCGACACTTCTTCACCGTGCCCCAGCATTAGATATGTATCGATATTGAGATTCAGTGCAATGGGAAAAAGAGAGTCTTCGGAAACAACCGCAGCTTTAATTTTTGCAAGATCGCCTTCAGGTTTATCTGGATGAGCAAGATACAACTCTGTTGCAACAATCATACCAAGTACGGAATCACCCAAAAACTCAAGCCGCTCATTATTGATAGGAGAATCGCTGTGTTCATTAGAAAATGAACGATGACAAAAGGCTATATCCAATAAGCCAATATTTTTAAATTTACATCCTGCTTTTTTTTGAAAAGTAAGCAGTTCTTGCTTCCGATGTTTTTCTAAAACATGGATAAAAGGAAACAAGAACGACATCTTTTGCAATATTACTTCGACTGAGATTTAATGAAATCGTAAGCATCCCTAACGGTTTCGAATTCGCTTACTTTTCCATCAGGAATCTTGATTCCCATCTCTTCTTCGATTGCATACACCAGCTCATACGTATCAAGGCTATCTGCACCGAGATCTTGGCGGAATGAAGAATCGAGCGTAATTTTATCCGCATCAATTTCCAACTTGTCTGCAATCAACTTTTGAATTTGAACAAATAATTCGTCCATAAGAAAATCCTCTCTTAATTTAATGTATCCGGATCAACGACCTGATGTCCGCGGTAGAACCCGCATTTTGAACATACATGATGAGATAAAATTAAATTGCCGCAATTTGCACACTCCACAAGATGAGGTGCGTTTAACCGCATATTGATTCCTCGACGGCGGCGTGTGCGTGCTTTTGACGTTTTAGCTCTTGGCACTGCCATAAGGTAACCTCCCTATTCATAATTAAATCACAAAAAGATATTCCATATTATACGTGAACCTGAAAATAGTCAATATGAATCCTTGCATAAATACCGAATGGATTATATAATTTAAACTATCAGGAGCATCACAATACATTTCTTATGGAACATATTATTCAAGAAAACATCCTGCACATTATGGAACGGATTAAGGCTGCCTGTAAAAAAGCAGGGCGCGATCCTAAAGAAGTTCAGCTGTTGCTTGCAACTAAAACCGTCGAGCCGGAGCGGATTCTACAGGCTTTTGCCTGCGGTTGCACTTTAATCGGCGAAAACAAGGTACAGGAGCTGCGCGATAAATATGAGGCGCTTTCCGCAGTGCCGCATACGGCGCATTTTATCGGGCATCTGCAATCGAATAAGATTAAAGAGGTGATTCAGTATGCGCAATGTATCCAATCAATCGATAACCTCGATACGGCACAAAAACTGGAACAGCGGCTTGCGCAAGAAGACCGTAACCTCGACATCTTAGTGCAGGTAAACACCTCGGCAGAGGAAAGCAAATTCGGCTGTGCACCGGAAGAAGCGGAGACTTTGATAAAAGCCATCGCTACCCTGCCCCATATCACTATCCGCGGGTTTATGACTATCGGATTATTCTCTGGGGAAGAAGATAAGGTACGGGCGTGCTTCCGCTGCCTTAAACAGGTGCAAAAGCGCGTTGCAGCACTGGCGCTGCCGAATGTTTCTACGGATATTCTTTCGATGGGGATGTCGGGCGACCTAGAAATCGCCATTGAAGAAGGTTCAACCATGTTGCGCATCGGTACGGCGATATTCGGCGAACGTCAGTACCCCGATACTTACTACTGGAATGAACAAAGTCCTTCATAATGATAACGGAATGATGAAAAAAAGAGTTTACTTGTAGTTGTATTCTTACTATCCGCAGTAGCCGCTTTCGGTGAGGAGCTTACCTATGCGCGGCCGAAAACCAACGGCCTTGATATTGAGCTTTCTCAGGTACATTTGATTGCCGAAGCGTTTGATGAAGAACGCATCGCATATCGATTTGAACTTGCGGAAGGCAAAAAACTTTCCTGCATAGAAACGCAAAAAACACTGCGGATACGCCAAATGGCTCCTTCGCAGGGCACGCTGTATGTCTTTATACCGAAAAAGATGTTGCTTGAAAATTGCAGTATACGGGTAAACCGCGCGGATATCCGGCTCGAAGGTGTGCAGGCGGTACATATCCTTGCAATGCTGAATATGGGCTCGGTAACAACGTCCGAATGTGTCTTTAAAAATGCCGTAATCAATATTGCGCGGGGTTCGCTATCCTATGATAAAACGCAAATTGTAAAATCCTGTGCATTCACCGTAACCGATGCAACCGCTGCCATAGTCTTCCCTTCGGAAGAGGCTGAATATCATATCGATTACGTCCAAAACGGAGGGACGCTCACCATTGCCGGTAATGAGCTTACCAAAAGCCCGGGAGAATACGGCAGCGCGAAAGCAAAACGCCGCATCATCTTTTCGGGAGGAGCGGCAAAAACTTCGATCAACTTTACAAAAAAAGACACAAAAACGGCAGCTTCAAAACAAAATTCCGGAAACTGATATGCCTCGTACATAAAAAAAGGCTTCTTTTGAAAATCAAAAGAAGCCTTCATGCGGCGAACTGGACTTGAACCAGCACACCTCGCGGCATCAGCACCTCAAGCTGACGTGTCTACCAATTCCACCACCGCCGCATTTGTAACAGTGATGTACTATATCTAAGATTACAAATAAAGTCAAGACCTTTTGAAATATACGACGCATCTACTGCGTCATACGGCAAAAAAGTGTCCTCAACGTATCATAGATACGCCTGCGGTACTTTTTTGCCTAATTCCTTGTATCTGCATCGTCTATTTCAAAAGGCTTACGGAAAGCTATATACTTCGTTGCTGCGCGAAAATTAATCCTCAACGTATCATTTCCGCCACGGATGGCGGGGGTTCCAAGCAGCAGCGTGTTTGCCCTGCAAACACGTAGGTATAAAATGTACAGGGAAGTACATTTTATACCGTGCCTGTGGTTAATTTTTGCTCGCGCCTTGTATCTACGCCGTCTATTTCAAAAGGCTAACGGAAAGGGTATATACTGCGCGCCGCTGCTGAAAATACTCAACGTATCAGAACGGACAGGGATGTCCGTGGTTCCAAGCAGCAGTAAGTTTTTCGTTAGAAAAACTTATCGTTGAGCAGTGTACAAGGAGGTACACTGCTCAACAGCGGCACTGATGGCGGGGGTTCCAAGCAGCAGCGTGTTTGCCCTGCAAACACGTAGGTATAAAATGTACAGGGAAGTACATTTTATACCGTGCCTGCGGTTAATTTTCGCTCGCGCCTTGTATGTTCAGAACGGACACGGATGTCCGGGGATCCACGCAACGGCGACGTTTTTGCTCCGCAAAAACTCGCATCCAGAAGTGTACACGGATGTACACTTCTGGACAGGCTATTTTCAAAAGGCTTACGGAAAGCTATATACTTCGTACCACTACTATTGAAAATACTCAACGTATCTCAGAAGCGATGCGGATGTCGCTGATTCTCGTCAGTAGTGTGTTTGTCTGATTGCTAGAAAAAAATGTGCGGAATTCCACGCATTGCAAAATCACGGAGTTTTTGTTACAGTGAGCGGCGATGAAGCTCATACTGGCGCCGCTGGCAAATATCAGCCATTCGGGATTGAGGATGCTTATCCACACTTTCGGCGATCCCGACGAATATTTTACCGAGATGATTCATGCGCCGTCGCTGCTTGCGGGCGGGCGGTTTGAACAGTGGTATCTGCGGGCAAACCCCGTGCCGGAAAAGCTGGTGTGGCAGCTTACCTCGCCTAAGGCGGAAGCATTCACACAGGCGGTACCGGTTGTACTGCAGCACGGCGGCATCGGGGTTGACTTAAACATGGGCTGTTCCGCTCCGCCGATTGTACGGACGGGAGCAGGCGTTGCTTGGATGCTCAAGCCGCTTAACACGACAGCCGAAGCGGTGCGCTCGGTTAAACAAGCGCTTGAAGCATATTCTACAGAACAAGGCAAGTCGTTTAGACTGAGCGTAAAGCTGAGGCTCGGAGCTACCATCGATTATGCGTGTCTTTTACGCTTTTGCACGATGCTGATTGATGAAGGCGTGCAGCTTATCACAATCCACCCGCGCCTTCAGCGGCAAAGCTATGCGCGGCCTGCTCTCCACGAATACACGGCTGCGCTTGCAAAGGATTTAGCTATTCCGGTATACGGCAACGGAGACATCAATTCGGCAGAAAAACTGCAAACCGCCGCCCAGCACTATCCTTGCGCGGGGTGGATGATCGGACGCGCAGCGGTACAAATGCCGTGGATTTTTGAAGCAATACGCCGCAAACGTGCCGGCAATTCGAGTTCCATACCATACCGTATCGACCTTGAACAAACGGCAGTATCGTTTCTGCACTACCTCGAAACCGAACAGCCGCCTGAATTCTTCCTTACACGGGCGCAGCGGTTCTTTCAGTTTTATTGCGACAATTTTTCGTTTGCGCATTATTGTAGAACACAACTGCTGCGGTCACAGAGCCGAGAAGAAATGGAGCACGCGCTGCATACCTACTTTGAACAGGCTCCTGAGGATAAAATGATTCAAATTTAAAGTTTTCGGTTTATTTTCCGATGCTTATTAAATGGAAGTATGTTATTATTAAAAGATAACAACCGGTTAAAATATTCGGGGAGGACATCATGCGCAATGCAATACGGCAAAAAGCCGTGGCGGTCTTTTTTTTCTTGTGTATACTGATCGCGGCGCAAGCGGCGGAACAAACTGCCATCGACACATACACCTACGGCGAACTTGTTGAAACGATTGCACGGACGGATGCGCCGCTTATCACCGGAAAATATATCATTTTTACGGCAGCAGGATCCGCACGTCATGTCGGTATCGCCTTTGAACACGAAAACTTTCAATCAATTCATTCTTTCCAGCGCTTATATCGAAGTGATGATAGCACCGAGACTAAAAAATCAATCCTCTTCTATATCATGCAGATACCTGAAGAAATGAGAGAGCTGCGCTATCGGCTGGTTATTAACGGTCTTTGGTCTACAGACCCGCTCAATCCCGATGAAATATTCGACTACTCCGCCGGAATGTCTCTTTCGGTTTTAAAGATTCCGTATCAAAAAGAATATAGAACCGCTGTTGAAAACAACGGCAGGACTCGTTTTGTCTATCAAGGAGAATCGGGAAAACGAATATACCTTGCAGGCACGTTCAATAATTGGGATCCCTTTATGTATACCTTGGAAGAAGTGATGCCGGGCAGATACGAATTATATCTTCCGCTGCCGAACGGCGTTTGGTATTACGCATACTTTAAAGACGGAAAGCAGATTCCCGATACGACAAACCGCGAACACGTCTACATGGCCGACGGGAGAACAGCTTCGGTTATTTCCGTTAAATAACACAGCGTATTGCCTCCCCGCCTATGAAGACATTCCTGAAGCAATCGACGGAAGCGCGGCGCGAACTCATCCTGACCGCCAACCCTATTAAAACATTGCTTATTCTCTCTCTCCCATCACTGCTGATGAATACCGTGCAGGCGATGATGCCGTTTACCGATGGGCTTTTTATCAATAACCTCACCGGCTATGCAGTAACGGGGGCAGTAACCTTTTCCCAGCCAATTATTTCGATGGTATTGGGTTTATCACAAGGGTTAAGTGTTGCCGCGATGGCAATTATCGGACAGCTGAATGGGAAAGGTGCAATCGAAGAAGGGAAAAGGGTTGCAGCGCAGATATTTTTATTTGCGGTCATACTCGGTATCATCAGCGCGCCGCTGCTTCTGATCATCAGTGTGACGATTTCAAACGGATTGAAGAGCGATATTGCGCCGTATGTCCGTCAGTACATCGCATGGTACAGCATCGTCTTACCGTTCAGCTTTTTGGAGTCCGTATACAACGGTATTAAAAACGCGAATGGAAAACCCGAAGCGGCTTTTACCCGAATGACCATCCTCTTTATCATGAAGGTTGTCGGGAATTTTCTCTTTCTCTACGTATTGCGGCTCGAAATTCTCGGCTGCGTACTCGCCTCTCTTTTGGCAAACGCAACAATCACAGTCTGGATGGTATACGAATTGTTCATCCACAAAAGTCCGGACAAGCTCGATGTCAAAAACTTCAAGTTCGATTCAAAGATCATCAAAGAGGTTCTGAAAGTCGGTTTTCCGGCAATGTTCAACTATTCTTTTTTGTACTTAGGCTTTTTTCTTATCAATAAAGAAATTGAAAAATATGGCGCCATCGTCGTCGCAGCACAAGGAATCGCGAGCAATATCAATGCGCTGTGCTTCAACCTGCCTGCCGCTTTTAGCGCGGCAATTACGACGATGGTCAGTATGCACATCGGTGCAGGATATCCGCAAAAGGCAAAACGGGATTGTCTCCTCGGCTGCATCACCAGCATCATTATCGCCGTTATAATGATTTCGATTATGATTCCGCTTTCACCTTATCTGACTGTCTTATTCAGGCGGGAGCCGGAAATTATCGGTATTGCAAACAATGCGCTCAACATCTATACCTATTCGATTATCGGCTTCGGTATTTGTATGACCATTCAAGGCGCGTTTATTGGACTCGGCAAAACGAAGATGCCGCTTGTGCTCGGTGTGCTCCGTATATGGCTGCTGCGTTACATCTTTGTATTGGCAACGGAACACATCCTGCAATACTACGCTATTTTTTGGGGAAATCTCTTTTCAAACATAACAACCGCGCTTATCGCAACCGTCCTCATTTTGCGGACAAAATGGGTGTCAGCACTCACCATCACCACTGAAGAAAAGGAGTAACCGCCATGCACGGTTCACTGGCACAGATACCGCAAGTTGAAAAACTTCTGTCGCATCATGACCTTTCCGGCTGCATCGAAAAGCTCGGCAGACCGATTGTAGCCTCTATCGTATCGGAGTATATTAAGCAGATACGGGCTGAGGCTTTAAAAGGAGCCGCCGTTCCGTCTTTTGATGCGTGTATAGCGGACATCCGGCAGCGATGCACGAAGCATATACGGAAGCGGATTTCGAAGATTATCAACGCGACGGGCATTATCCTGCACACCAACCTCGGACGAAGCCCGCTTCCGCACGGTATTTGGGATGCGGCAAAGGAAGCCGCCCAATCCTATTCGGCTATCGAAATGGATTTGGAGGACGGCAAACGGGGGCAGCGGTTTCCCTTTGCCGTCGAAGCGATGAGTACGCTTGTCCGTGCGGAAGCGGCGCTGATGCTGAACAACAATGCCGCCGCCGTGTTTCTGTTACTTAAAGCGCTTGCGGGCGGGAAAGAAGTTATCGTTGCGCGCGGCCAGCAGGTGCAAATAGGCGGCGGCTTCCGCATTCCCGACATTCTGCGGGAGGCAGGCTGTACGCTCGTAGAAGTCGGCACTACCAACATCACCACCCTTGAAGACATTACCGCCGCCGTTACCGAACAGACGGCAATGGTACTGTGGGTGCATACCTCAAACTATAAAATCCGCGGCTTTACGGAGCAGCCATCCCTGAGCACCATCCGCAAGGCCTTACCGCCTGAGATAATCCTTGCGGTAGATCAAGGGTCAGGCGCTATTGCGCTTACCATACAAGATGAGCCGACCGTACCGGCCTTATTAAAAGAAGGCGCCGACCTCGTGTGTTTTTCGGGAGATAAGGTGTTCGGCGGCCCGCAATGCGGATGGATTACCGGCAAAAAAGATTTAATCGCGCTCATTGGCCGCCATCCGCTGATGCGCACCTATCGGGTAGGCCGCGCCGTTGCC
This sequence comes from Treponema sp. OMZ 838, assembly GCF_000775995.1. Classification (NCBI taxonomy): domain Bacteria; kingdom Pseudomonadati; phylum Spirochaetota; class Spirochaetia; order Treponematales; family Treponemataceae; genus Treponema; species Treponema sp. OMZ 838. Next base: position 312,432 of record NZ_CP009227.1, read on the forward strand.
GCCTTAATGGAAGAAACCCTCGTGCATTACTTGAATAACGGAAAGAGCACCGCGGCCGAAGCGTTGCTGCTTGACCCTGCCGTGATAAAAAAACGCAGCGAAAAGATTGTGAGAAAATTGCCGCCCGGAACCGCATGTGTTGTCCCCTACCCTTTCTCGCTCGGCGGCGGCAGCACTCCCGACGAAGCCTTCCCGTCATGGGCAATTATGCTGCACACGCATAAACCGGAAGCGGTAAAGACGGCGCTGCGGTTTTGCAGCATTCCGATTATCGCTATTATTTCGGAGGATAGGCTGCTATTACACCTTGCCGCCGTAAATCCTGCCGATGATGCATATATTATCCAAGAATTACAGGAAATCTCTAAAAACTCGCCCGGCTTTTAGAGGTTCATTAAAAAATTATAGAGGTGCGTTGACTATGGCATATATTTTAGGAACCGCCGGACACGTCGATCACGGCAAAACCGCATTGGTAAAATGCTTAACCGGAGTGGAAACCAGCCACATCCCCGAAGAAAAGAAGCGGGGTATGACCATTGAGCTGGGTTTTGCAGCCTTGGAAGATCCCGTACACGGAACGGTCGGCATCGTCGATGTTCCTGGACACGAACGGTTTATCCGTAACATGGTAGCAGGCACGTGGGGACTTGACGCGGCAATGCTGATTGTCGCTGCAGACGACGGATGGATGCAGATGTCGTCGGATCACCTACGGGTACTAAAAGCGATGCATATCAACTCCATCCTGTTGGTCATAACCAAATCAGACTTGGCCGATCCCGATATGATTGAGCTGATACGGGGAGATGCAAATCGGCATTGCCGCGAAATCCTCGGACGGGAATTACCCTCGGTGGCTGTTTCCGCACATACCGGCGCCGGTATCGACGAACTCAAGAAAAAAATTACGGAATTATTGAGCACCGTCCGTACCGCTCCGTTGGATAAGCCGTTCCTGTATATCGACCGCGCCTTTACGCTGAAAGGAATCGGCATCACGGTAACCGGTACGCTCCGCGGTAAAAGCATTGCCGTCGGCGATCAGCTTGCACTCTATCCCGGCGGAACCGAATGCAAGATTAAAAACATTCAAAATCACCACGCCGACGTATCTTCTTCCGAATCGGGAATGCGGACGGCGCTCAACCTGAAAATATCCGAAAAGGAAAAGGTAGCGCGCGGTATGCTGCTTGCAGGCCTTGGCGAAAGCCCCGTACTGCAAGGCTCCGAGCTGCTTGTCCGCGTCGATGAATATTTTAACAAACAGGAAACCGGCGCCGGTATCAAAAATCATATCGAACTGGAACTTGCCACCGGCAGTACCAATGCCATCGGCGCGATTCACTTTAACAAAACAGATCCCACGCTGGCGCGGGTGTCCTTGCAGGAACCTATCGCCGGACGATGGAACCAACCGGCCGTCCTTATCAGGCATGGCGGAAGTTCCATTCTTGCCTCATGCAGAATACTTGCAGCCTTTGACTCCTACCGCGCGGCAGTCTTTAAACAGTTTTTTTCGGTGTATGCCGGACGGGAATTACCGTCGTGGAAAAGCTGCGGCTTTTTTATCACCGGCTTTATAGAAAAAGACCGTGCGGAACCGAAGGAGCTTTCGGCTGACGCAAAAGATGTTACGGCCTGCGGCAAACAGCTCATCTTTACCAAAAAACTTGCCGAATGGGAAGCAAAGATTTTAGAGACCGCAAAGAAAAGTCAGGCAGGTTTTGCGGCAGAGGAAATCGATACGGCTGTGCCGGTAAAGGTGCGGCAGGAAATCCTGAAAAAACTGTGCGCGGAAAACAAACTTGTCAGTGAAGGCAGTGTGTACAAGCTGGCAGGCAGCGGAGATACCTTGTCGAAAACGGCACAGCAGCTGTTACAGTTGGCACTTAAAGCAGGGTTCGACGGTATCGAAATAGATAAAATCCAGCTGCCGCAGGTGCGGAAAGACGCCCGCGATTTGGTAAAGCTCGGTAAGCTCGTCGTATTGGAAAATTTTTTGCACTACCACCGCGAGATATACGACAAAGCGGTTGCCGCTATCTTAAAAGGGAAAAAAGCAGGCGACATCATAACCATTGCAGATGCCCGTACCGCGACCAATCTTTCGCGCAAGTATGTTATCCCCCTACTCAATATTCTGGAAAAAAACGGCAAGGTAAAACGGCAGGAGAACGATAGAATTGTCTTGTAGGGTTAAGACAGAGTAATCGCACCGGGCTGTTTTTTACACCCACGCAGAAAAAGAGAGACTATTCGACCAGAACTGCCAAGGATGGCATCGCTAAAAAATGTACATCCCTGTACACATGGATGTACAACAGTTGAAGATGGTTCAAAAGGTCTCATAGTCTCTCTTTTTCTTCGATTATGATTTATCTGTCTGGGGAAAAAAGATAAGATATAGGTTTAAAAATAAAACAGATTGGGAAATCGGTTAATTCGTAGAGGCTTACCCAATGCATTCATGGCAAACGCCTGAAATAATTCCGGGTGGACACCAATTTATACCTTAAACTTATCGACCTCTGCAGACAAGCTTTCGATAGTGTCTTTATTCTGCTGCGTAATAGCATTTACTTCCTGTACGGCATTATTTATCTGAACAGCTTCGCGCGCCATTGCGTTCATATTATCGGTGATGATTTTTGTTAAGTTGTCAAGTTTCCGTATCTCACCGGTAACGTGTGTTCCATCTTTGAGCATTTGTTCAGACCCGCTTTTGACATCCGATGTTACTGTTTTTATATTCGAGATTGCCCCCAAGATTTCACGATTACCGTTTTCTTGTTCACCCATTGCTTTCATAAGATTGGCGCTCATTGCTTTTACATGTTCGGAAAGTTCGAAAATACTGGCAAATTTTTCTTCCACGGTTTTTGATGCCGTAGATAAACTCGTGATTTCGGAGCCGAGCATTTTCAATGTCATCGTAATAGTTTTACCTTGTGCGGAAGATTCTTCTGCCAACTTCCGTATTTCGTCTGCAACAACTGCAAATCCCTTGCCCGCTTCTCCGGCATGGGCAGCTTCGATTGCAGCATTCATTGCAAGGAGATTTGTTTGACTTGCAATATTTTGGATAACATTGCTTGCCTCTATCAATCCGCCTGATTCTTCTGCTATCTTTTTTGTTACGACATTGGAATTTACAATCGTTGTTTTTCCGTCCGCAGTCGCATCGGCAAGCCGTTTGATTGCCTCATCGGTTTTTTCCAGCGTTTGCGTAATAGAAGCGATATTCGCCGCCATTTGTTCTATCGATGATGAAGACTGAGCGACACTTTCTACTTGTACTTCAATACTCGCATTCAGTTGTTTTATCGTGTTGATTATCTCTTCAACTGCAGCCGATGTTTCCATAACACTTGCAGCCTGTGCGATAGTCTGTTGTTTCATACCTTCGACATTGGTATTTATTTGATGAGCCGAATCTGCGGTTTGTGCCGTGTTCACGGAAAGCACTCCGATAGCGTCTTTCATTGCTTGGGTATTGTTTTTGACACCGGTCAGTAAAGCGACTGTGCTTTTATGGAACACATTCAATCTTGTTCCCAAAAGCCCGAAAATATCGCGGCGCCGTAATTCCAAGTGACTCGGAGTAAAATCTCCAACCGCTAACTTATCGGTAAACGACACAATAGTTTCGATCTCGTTATTAATACCTTTGTAAAGCGTATACGTGACAAAAAGAGCCCCCACCAACACCACCAACGATATCGGAATAATTGAATGTGTTATCGTACCGACGATCGTCATACCGTTATAGAGGCTTGCTAAAAACGGAGATACACAGAGAAAAATGATACCTAAAAAAAGGAAGAAACCGACAAGCATTCCTCGCGTCGTATAGGACATAGCAATATGTTCTCTTTCAAGCGGTAAAAATTTTACATATTGTTCAAGCTGCTGAATCCAGATCACATAAAAAAAGAGTGCGATAAAAAACAAGCATCCAGCCGATGCAAAAACCGCTGCAGCAAACTGTACGGTAGAATTTATACCTACCCATAGTAGCGATACAACCGGCGTTACCGTTGATAATACAATCGGAACCACAATGCTGAGTTTTGAATATATATTCAGCGCTCTATTCGCCTTATTTATACCACCTTCTTCCGTTTGCCAGTTAAGAACGATATTCATAGTTTTTTTATAGAGAACAATAGGAAAGACAATTGTAATACAGGCGGTCAACAATGTAGATGGCGCCATAAAAATTTTAAAGAGTGCCTCTCTGGGGACTATCTTCGTATACAATGCATATAAGAAAATAAAAATAAAAACACCACTGTATATGAAAAGATTCAAGACAAAAATAGATTTTGGCGGCTTTGAAACTACAGTAGTCATCGGTGATACCTCCTACACTGTATCGCGTTACGGTATAGTGTTTGTCATAATAGAGGTTTTTATTTTCGCGGTCAATAAATTTTCGTAAAAAGAACCATGGTTACTCAGGAGGTATGCGAAATTTCGTAGGTATAAAATAAGCCTCTAAAATGACGTTGTGCTCCAATGCAACAGTTTTCAAAATTCATATTTCATTCAACTGTTACATTTTAAAGAAAACAAAATTTCACACAAAGGGAAAAGATGAATATGTGTGGATTTTTCCTCGACTTTTTGCATTTTATTACGTATACTTAATAGAGAGGGCTTCTAAAAACGTGTTCAACCTTTTTAGAATGACCTGAAAGAAGGAGCGCTGCAAAAAGCAGTTGTTTTTGCGCCGTCTTCACACACCTGATACCGTATAGGAGGTCTCGTATGAACATCAATTTACAGGCGGTAAAATTTACGCTGGACGAAGATCAAAAAACCTTCGTACACAAGAAATTTGAACGGATTAAGTATGCGGAAGATTTAATTGTCGATGTCCTCTGCACGATAAAATTCGACAAAAAGTTCACCTACGAATGTACCATCAATTTTAAGGGCGGAACCGCACACGTTTCCACCGAAGATTATGACTTTAAAGCAGGGGTCAATAAATTGATGGATGTTTTAGATCAAAAAGTACGAAAGGAAAAAGATAAGATACAAGCTAAAAAATAACATTCCCGCCAGACGGCTAATCCTCATCGGATTAGCCGTTTTTACTTATAGGGAAGCGTAGAAGTCGTTTCCTTTATCATCCGTAATCAAGAATACCGGCAAATCCTTAACCGAAATCAGCTGTACGGCTTCCATTCCCAAATCGGGATAGTCGAGGACTTTACGTGCAGTAATATGCTTTTCCGCAATCAACGCCGCAGCACCACCGATGGTGCCGAGATAAAAGGCGCCGTATTTTTTACACGCGGTGCGCCATACTTCAGACCGGTTCCCCTTGGCAATGGTTATCAACGCAACCCCTCTGCTCATCAAATCATCGGCATAGGGATCCATGCGGTTCGCGGTTGTCGGCCCGAAGCTGCCGATAACGGCGCCTTTCGGTGTTTCCGCCGGTCCTGCATAGAGGATCGGATAGTGCAGCGTGTAATCGGGCAGCGGTTTACCGCTTTCCAGTAATGCCTTCCAGCGGGCATGTGCCGCATCGCGTGCAACTAAAATCTCTCCCGAAAAGAGGAAAGCCTGCCCTACCGGATAGCTGGAAAGCTTGGTACGGGCGGCATCAATAGAACTGAGATCGACCTTAACCGGCTCCCCATGATGCGCATCGGCACCGGATGTATATGCTGCGGCTTTTTCAAAGAACGGCTGAGGATCGGAAACATTTTTTTGCAAAAAGGCGCCTTCGCGGCTGATATAACCGACAAGGTTCCGGTGCGCATTACAAGATACGCCTATGGAAGCAAAGCAGCTTGCACCGTGCCGCGGTAACCGGAACACACGGGCATGCGCTGCAAGGTGAGACCCGCCGAACTGGGCGCCCAATCCTGTTTCCGCTGCAATCTGTAATACCCGCTCTTCCCAATCCTTACACCGCAGGGGGCGCACTCCGCCGACCGTATCCGTCCAACGGATAGCGCCGCCGGCTTCGTTTAACGCCCCTACCGCATCCCAATAGCCGGTTGTTGCCAGCTTGAGGGTTTGTAAGTTCTGTTCGGGACTCAACCCGCCGATAACAACGGCAATCGTGTATGGCGGACAGGCAGCCGTTCCAAGGGCGGCAATTTTCGTTTGCAAAAAACGCTCAAAGGATTGCGGGTTTAACAGCGCCTTTGTTGCACAGGTAAAATCCGTTTTATTGGAGGAACCGCCGCCCTTCGCACAGAACAAGAAACGGTACGAAGGCTCGCCGCTTCCATTTGTACTGAATACATCGACTTGAGCCGGTAAATTGGTAGCCGAGTTTTTTTCATCAAAAAGCGAAGAAGGAATGTTGATAGAAAACCGCAGATTATTCTCTTTATACGCCTTCCCGACACCAGCCGTAAGCGCTTCCGTATCGGAAGCAAAAGGTACCGTTCCATCCACAGCGTTTAAGACCGAATACACAGAGGAATCCTTCCATGCAAAAACTTGCGCAACGCCCGTATCCTGACAGAGCGGCAGCGTACCTTTTGCTGCAATGACGGCATTCTCCAGCAATTTTACTGCAACAAGCCGGTCATTCTCCGAAGATGCGGGATCGCATGCAACATTCAGCAAACTTTCCAAATGCTCCTGAGGAAAGGTAAAGGACAATCGTTTAAACGCTTGCTCTGTAAAGACAGCAAGCATGTTAGCATCAACTATTAAGCCGTTTCCACCCTGTACCGCTGCAAGGTCGGAGGCAAGAATAATCTTTTCAAATTCCATATAAAACCTTGTTAATCTTCCTTATTCAAAGAAATCAACGGCACCCGTTCAAGTTCGGCATCTTTACCGTATACTTCCTTGACAGCTTTTGCAGCGGCATCGAAATTATCAGTTCTTTTTACATCGGTTATATCATAAAACGGCCTGCTGCATTTGCAGGTAAAATCACCGATATATACGTAGCGTACGTCATCAGGCACTTCGATTTTAACCTGTAACGGGAGCGTAAGAAATAGCGCCTCAGCTCCCGCAAAATAGTATCGTAAAGAGTGAATCTCAATATATCGTTTCCGAGCCGCAAAACCGACGTGCAGCATAGCAAACTCACCGGAATCGGTATCTTTTTCAGTCCACCCTTGAAGGAAATATTTAGCATTTTTACCCTTAAACATGATAACATCATTTCCGTCACCGTACCGCTTGAGCGAGAGTGCGGCAAACGACATATCTGCATACTTTGCAAAAAATTCAGTATCCGGGGACGGCTGGAGTTTTAAAGAAAATACCATAACAATCTCATCCTTTCCGGGGGCTGCAGGACGGTTCTTGTCAGCGGCAAAGATATCCGTACCGATAATAAAAAACGCAACGGCAATAATAAATGAAGCAACAGCGTAGTTATTTTTTCTCATTTTGAATCTCCTCTATTCTTTTATTGATAAGCGCTTCCCAGTCAGTGTTTTTAAATTGACTTTTCATTTTAGTCAATGTTTTTAACTCATACGCAGACTGTTCGCTGCGGGGATACGGCGTAAGCGCTCCTATAGAGGTCTTAAAATCAACCTGAAAGTTATATGCGCCGATAAACTGCAAGCCTGCTTTTTTCGTAGTAAATGTAATACACCCTTCTTTTCCTACACTGGGTGAATAGATATTGACCCCAAATGCAGCTGTTTGACGGAGCTGTATAAGCTGAAAACTCAGTCCCGTGTCCAACGGAGGAAAACAAAAAGGCCCATTTCCCATGGCTAATGGGGTCGTATAAATAGCCTCCTTGGAAGCATCCATTTGCACATACATCTGTAGACTAACATACGAATCCACATACCCGTATACCAGACAGTCAGTTTCCGGATCTCCCATCGATTTTATAGTAACCTTTTTGCCGTTTAGACTTGCATAACCGTCTTCTGCCATAACTTTAAAGTTACGGAACATAGAACAGGAAGTAAATGCCGTCAGCACGCTCAACAAACAGAAAAGCACCGCGCCCTTCTTACTGATTTTTGTTTTCATATACTATTATCTCCTTTCAATATAATTAGAACCGTATTGATACGTTGATACGAACTCCAGGATTCGTTGTGTTCGGCTTCTTTAAGTATGTCCGTGCAATAAAATCGGCGCCGAACGACAGTGTTGTAAAATTAGCCGGAACAAATTCCACACCGGCCCCGTAATGTACAAACGTATCGACCGGAGGAATAAACAGGCCTACGCCGACAAATGCTTGCGGTGCAATGTATAGGACATTATTAATATTGATCGGTATCTGCCCCTTCAGCTCAGGACAGAGTCCGAATGTAAAGCTAAATAAACCGCTCTGCGAGGGACTGAATGAAGATATGCCATCGCGCGGTTTATCAATAATAGCCGACATTCCAACTTCTGCATATTTAAAACTGTAAAAGAAACCGAACGAAAAAGCCGATCTCCAACGTCCATCCCTACTAAAGCCGAGATACGATAAAGGCATTCTCATTTTTGTAGGAATTTCATCGATAAAGACCGAGAATTTTCCGGAAGATTTTTTATCTTTTTTTGCACTCTTTTTATTTTGGTCTTTCGAACCCGTGCCGCTTTGAGGAGGCTCATTCAGACCGGTACCGTCCATCTGCCATGAATTATAGGCTTTTTTCCAAACGGTAAAGAATTTCGACTTCTGAACTTCATCATACAGAACAAATTCATAACCGTTGTCCGTCTTTTTCAAGCTATTGATATCCGTCCCCGTATCGGGTAAATAGGTATTTTCCTCCGGATCGACCGCAGTATAGATATCGTATGCAAGAGCTGTTCTGATGCCGTTGATAGGATTTCCGAAAATTGACGCAGCTAATATTTCATTTCTAAAAAGTTTCGGAGCCCTTCGCAACGCTTTCAAGTATACATCAAGTCCGCTTTGGATCGCATAATCTTCGGAAACATAAACGGTTAATTTTCTGATCCGTTTAACGATCTCTTTATTTTTGTCACTCTCTTTCTCGATTTTAAAATTTTTACAGGATTCGGCAAATATATTTAAAGAAGCGGTTAAATCGCGTTCGATTTTTTTATTTCCGGCAAAAGCTTTCTCATCCATAAATTTAGTGATTGTAGAAGCAGGAATTGCAAAATTGGTGGCCTGTCTAAAAACCGCCTTTGCAGAGTTAATACCGATAATTTCGTATCCCGAAGGAGCATTTACCGCTTTTACAAGAAGAGGACCGCCGGAATTTCCGGAGTCGATAGGGGCAGAATGCTGAATGAAGGTAGATATTTTCGGATCAATATCATCGGGCAGTCGTGCGCGTGCATTTGTTACAGTACCTTTTCCGAGCTGCCACATCGGTTTTCCTGCCAGCCCCGGATAACCGGCAGACCAAACGTCAATTCCGTCGACAGGAGTTTTTGATGCAAATGTCAAATACGAATCAACTTTACCGCTTGGGACTTCGGCAATTGCAAGATCCAATTCTTCGTCAACAGCAATAATTTTACAGTTTTCAATTTTTGCCGTTCCACCGTTAGCGTCTTCAATTTCCAACGTAAGAGATGCCGCATAAGCAGCAACATGATAGTTGGTTAAAACATAGTCTTTTTTATTTTGTCCTTTAATAAAAAACCGGATCCGAACACACCTTCTTTTGCATTTTTAAAAAGCTCGGCTAAATCCGAATATCCGGCTGTTTCCAGTTTATCCGACGCCGCTTCCATAAAAGCAGCGGTTTTCTCACTGTAATTCGGTCTTACAATACAAACAGCATTTCTGATATCAGCAAACGCTGCCGTAACACTGAGAAAAAAAAGCAAACAAATAATTTTGTTTTTCATGAACAACTCCTTTACATACTACGAGAAATCTCTGAAAACTTTGTTTTTAAAGATTTTTCTTAGATTTTATTTACAATCTTATATGGTATAGGGTATACCGTACTTTTGTCAACCTTGAAAATCGGTATGCTGCGTGAATTTCCGTTCCGCTCCGATCGTAGTCGGCGGGCCGTGTCCCGGAAAAAGGAGGAACGCATCATCATAGATAAATAGCTTTTTTTCGAGCTGCTCCGCAAGCGTTTTTGCCGCAAAACTATGCAGCGTACTACCGGTTATTCCCGCAGTCAAACTGTCGCCGGTAAAAATACAGTTATCTATCTTAAATAGATAAGAATCGGGCGAATGACCGGGTACCGAAAAACATTCGACGGAAAAACCGGCAATTGAAAGCGTACAATCGCCCCGCAGCATCTTTCCGTGTTTACCGACCAATGCATGATCCGCTGCATATATGCGCGGGTTATATATTTTTAACAACGTCGAAAGCCCGTACCCGTAATGCCGGATATGATTATGCGTAATACAGACAGCACTGAGCGTATAACCGTTCTTTTCGATGTGACCGATTACTTCACCGGTTATCTTTCCCGGATCGATAATCAGCGCTTCTCTACTGACTTCATTGCCGACAAGATAGCTGTTTACAAAACCTTCGTGTGAATAATGAGGATATATTTTCATTTTACAAATTCCTCAGTATCAAAATGAGCAACGCGCGTATTAGAATACTTAAATGATACGTCATCGTATATATTCTTTGTAAAATACACTTTTTTTATATTGCAATTTTCAAACGGTGTCTTACGCAACGAGCATCGAATAAAACGGGATCCGTATAAATCCGAATCCTTAAAACCGCATTCACACGTTGTAATCCCGGTAAAATTATTGATAAGCAATTCCGAATCGGTAAAAACGGTATTTTCAAAAATGCTTCCCGCAAAGCAGGAAAACTGAATATCGGCTTTATCAAAGGTGCAATTGACAAAGCGGGTAAAGTCAAAAAAAGAAAGCCGAACCCGCGTACCCGTAAAGGAACAATCCGTAAAACAGGCATGCGCAAATGAACAGCCGGCAAGTCTTTTACCGGAAAAATCAACACCGGTAAGCGTAAGACCGGCAAAATTCATACTGTTAAGATCGGAACCCGACTCAAGCGCCGAGGTGAGCTCCTCATGGGATAATTGTTTCGTCATGTCGAACATACCGGTAAGCTCCAATTGAAAGAAACCTTTCCGTAAGCCTTTTGAAATAGACTGTCCAGAAGTGTACATCCGTGTACACTTCTGGACGCGAGTTTTTGCGGAGCAAAAACGTCGCCGTTGCGTGGAACCACGGACATCCATGTCCGTTCTGATACGTTGAGGATTTTCAGTAGCGGCTTAGTGAAACCGCCCTGCCAGCGCCTTTTGAAATAGACGGCGTAGATACAAGGCGCGAGCGAAAATTAACCGCAGGCGTATCTTTGATACGTTGAGGATTAATTTTCGCGCAGCAACGCAGTAGATGCACCGTATATTTCAAAAGGCCTTCCAGGACATCTCTTGATCCATCGGATACATCGGGCTCGGCAAGTATTTATAATGCAGACGGGAGAACACTTCGTTGGTGCTGCCGTCGGTGAGCACGAGCATCGAGCGTTTTGCAATGGCGCGGATTTCCGGTTCAAGGTAGCCGAGCTTGACGACAATGACCTTGCGTTCCGTAGGTTCAACGCCGAGCGCCCGCATCATTTCGGGGTCATAGCAGCCGACATGCTTTGACGTTACAACGACATCGACGCCGCAGACATCCAAGAGTGCCATATCGCTGTTCTGAGCCTCTGCCCATGCCTTGCATAGTTTTTTTACCGTCGCTTTTACCTGAATGGGTGAACTCTTTTCCTTGTCGAAGGCGGCGCCGAGCGTTCCCTCCACGACATTTCCTTCTCCGGCTTTAAAGGCGGCTGCAACTAAGGCGGGATCGTAAAAAGCCTGATAGCACAGCGGCGGGTTTAGCGAGGTTAAGAAGGGATCGGCAAGGATCGCCTTTAAGAAGTTGGTTACATCCTGCGAAGAACCGGCAGTCGGATTATCGCCCGAATCGGAAAGCACCACCGGATACACACCTGCTTCAACACTTGAGCGTGCATGAACCAGGGCGTCGGCGGGTTCGCGGGTTTCGTTGTAAAAGCAGAATTCTTTTCGGGTATCCCAGAACAACTGCGCAAGCTCCCGCGCCTTTTCCGTTGCGAGCTGCTTATCGCCGTCGGTTACCACCATCGCCGTAACGCCGTTGTCGGCAGTATCAGCCCACGGAAAGCCGAGCAGGTACGAAGCAGCCATAATGTGCGGCTGTTTTTCGTATTCGCGTAATGTTGCCGTTAGCTTTTTCATCGGCTCAACACTGGTCTCCGATTGTTCACCTGCGATAAGGAACGGAATCTTAACCGCCGACATAACCGGCCTGATGCCTTTTTCCAACGTGTCGATAGTCATACGCGCTGCATGAATGCCGATTTCATACGTGTCCGTATGCGGGGCGCACTTATATCCTACATAGCCGTCTACATAGTCGAGCATCCGCTGCGAAATCGTTGCGTGCATATCAAGTGATGACAAAATAGGAATGTCGGGGCAGATTTTACGGATATCCTCCAGTAAATCGCCTTCCGCCTCACCGATTTCGCGCACCCGCATCGAACCATGCAAGGAAAGACACAGCGCATCCAGCGGCAGCGCATCCTTAATCGCCTGCAAAAATTCTTGTTTTAACGAAAGGTAGTAATCTTTGTCCCATTCGCCGTTCGGAACCGCCCGTGCGATAAGCGCCGGAATAACCTCGTATCCCGCTTCTTTCAACGTCGCAATCGAACCGAAAACGGAACTTTGCCCCTTTCCCTCTAAAAGCTCCTTTCCCCGTAACACCCAAATATCATCAGGTCCGGTGGTAATCGGATTAAAGGTATCGGACTCGTGATGCATTCCGCCCACGAGCACCCGCTTTTTTCTATTCATTTAAAAACTCCTTCGATAATATCAATGCCGAATATCAATGCCGCTATTCCTTCAAAGCCCCTTCTCCAAAGCCTTTAATCAGCTGTGCGTGGAAGACAATATAGAATACAATCATCGGAAGTACCCCGATAACAAGGGAGGCATATTGTAAACCGTAGTCGATGTTGAGCCGTCCGGCAAATTGGGTAATCGCAACCGGTAAACTTTTCAATGTTGCCTTCGTGGTAAAAACGAATACGAATAAAAATTCATTCCAGTGCTGCAAGAAAGATAAAATAATCATCGTCGCAATGACGGGAACGGAGAGCGGCATAATCATCGTCCAGAATATGTAGCGGTACTTTGCGCCGTCTATCTCCGCCGATTCAATGAGCGCATTGGGGATTCCCTTAACATACGAAATTGCAATCATAATAGAGATCGGCAGGTTGAAAGCAACATACGGAATGATAACCCCTAAGCGCGTATTCACCATACCGAGTTTTGCTTCCAGTTGGAACAACGGGATGATAACTGCATGAACGCTGATCATTAAACCAAAGGCAAAAATCGAAGTAAAGACCTTTGACGATTTGAAAGGGAATTTTGTTAAACCGAAAGCAGCAGCCATTGCAAGCAGCATGGTAGAGACGGTCGCCGTAATCGTATAGATAAAGCTGTTTACCAGTGCAATACCTAATCCGCCCTTTGCCCACGATTCGGTATAGTTAAAAAAGGTTGGAGCTTTCGGCAGCGCCAACGGGTGAATCATAATTTCCGCATTCAGTTTAAAAGATGAATAAGAAAGCCAAATAAGCGGGAACAGCGTAAGCACCGCAAAGGTCAGCATTAAAATGTAGGCGCTTGTTTGCCAACCATGAGAGGCTTCCTGCAGCAGATTTCGTTTTGTAGTCATATCAGCCTCCTAATAATCAAAGCGTTTTGTTACGGCTCGGCTTATCATCAAGGCTATAACGGTAAAGATGATAATGATAACAGCCAGCGCACTACCGTATCCGTAATTCTGGAATACAAAGGTTGTATTATACATATAAACGGCGATAACTTCCGTAAAGTGCGCAGGCCCTCCGCCGGTCATCGAATAGATGAGGTCAAAACTCTTAAAACTGCCCGAAACTGCCAGAATAGTATTGATAAAAATAACATTTGCCAGCATCGGCGCAATAAGGCGGGCAAAAATCGTTCCTTCCCGTGCGCCTTCCAGCTGAGCCGCCTCTATAACGCTGTACGGTATCCGCTGCAGGTTAGCTAAAAAGATAACCATATAAAGGCTGGTATGCTGCCACAGTAATACAAAGAGGATCGGCACAATCGCAAGATATTTATCCTCAAATATCGTCATAATGTAGTCGGGATTGCCGGTTAGATCGCGTATAATTGCAGGAACCACGCCGACAGGAGAAAATATTCGGTTCCACAGCTGTGCAACGATAACGGACGAAATAGTTATCGGTAAGAAAATCAGTACTTCAAAAAAGTTTGCGTGTTTTACCATTTTTCGGTAGAGCATGTACGCAAGTAAAAGCCCAAGCGGAATCTGCCCGAGTACTGAAATTAATACAATGAGGATATTGTTCCGTAAGCCAATGTAGAAAACAGGATCGGTAAACATTCTGATATAGTTACCAAGCCCGATAAATTCCATTTTTCCATACCCTTTCCACTTTGTCAGACTTAAATAAAAGCTGAACAGCACGGGAAAGATAATGATGCCGATGTAAATAATAAAAGCAGGCAAGATAAAAGAAATATAACTCATCCGCTTTTGCCGTAAGTAGGTCATATACCGTAAACCGCCTTAGTGTTTAAATTATCAATTATAATTATGCATTACTAAACAGATACAGCCATTACGGCGAAGTGTTTTAAGCTTCTGTATGCCGATCGGCAGTTCTCGTGTAAAGTTCATGTCTTTATATTCGTGTTCCCAAGATTTATTGTAGTATAGGACACCTCTAAAAACTCGGTTAGATTTTTAGAAGTGTCCTATAGATTTTTAGCATGGAAAATTTGCTTATCTCCACAGTCATCCATGGAGATAAGCATTCCCTTACGTTTATATTTTTGTTTTACTAGACCTGTTCCAAAACGGAAGTTTCTGAACAGGTTTACTTTTTGCGATGAGAATCGTTAGCAGCAACCCAAGCTTCGTATTCATTTGCAAGCTCAGCGGGGGTTTTCTGCCCAATCATAACCGCCTGGATACCGGGGTTGAGTACGCTGTTTACGCCTTCACTATCCATCTTCGCATCGATAACATAGCCCATGCTCTGATTGTTAATCAGGTCGATGTATTGCTTTGTAAGCTGATCGATATCGAATTTTGAAAGATCAAGCTTATAGGTGGTAGTCGTGCCGTGTTTTGTCAAAATTTCACAGGCTTCTTTACCGGACATAAAGGAAATGAATTTCCATGCAGCGTCGGCTTTTGCACCGGTCAATTTTGCATTCATACCGAAAGCTTCACCGGTTGTCGCAGCGCTTGAGCCATGTGTAACCTCTCCTGCAACGGCGGGGAATGCCATTAACTGATACTGTTCATAGTCTTCGGGTTTTGCAGCTTTTTTCAATGCGGAAATACGCCATCCTGCATCCAAAAGATACACGGCCTTATCGGCAATAAATTCACCCCAAGAAGCGGTACCTTCCATCTGGTTTACTCCGGGAGGGAACAGCTTTGAATCGGTCATCGTTTTAATAACATTGATTGCATCGACAAATTGCTGATCGGAGAATTTTGCCGTTCCGACCATCGCTTTATCAAACCATGCGGTACCGGCCATACGATCGGTTAACATGGATAACAAGAGCGACTGAGCCTGCCACTGTCCCTTATTCGCAAAAGCAAGCGGGGTTAAACCGGCTTCTCTGATAACGGGAACTTGCGCAATCATTTCGTTGAGTGTTTTCGGAGTAGTCAGACCAAGCTGTTTTTGCAGTTTCGGATTGATATACACAACCGTACACACTGCGAGGTTCTGAGAAATAATATAGATTTCTCCATTCGGTCCCTGTGGTGCCCAAACGGCAGGATTGTATTGATTTTTTAAATCGTCCGTCAGATAGGGGCGAAGGTCTTTTACCATACCGCGGTCAAGTACATAACCTGAACGGGCTCCCGCATACGTAGTAAAGACATCGGGAATATCCCCTGAAGCGGCCATGATTTGGAATTTATCATGGAATGCTTCGCCATTCACGTACTCGAATTCAAGTTTGATATTCGGGTATTGCTTTTCAAAAGCTGCAACGGTCTCGGGCCAATACGCTGATTGCGGGTTGGCAAGATCCATCTGCATATACACCGAAAGGGTTACCGGTGCATTCGAATCGGCGTTATTCTCTTTCGGTTTACAGCCTGTAAGTACGAAAAGAACAGTACACAAGCATAAGAACAATAGCGCAATGCTTTTTTTCATTGCATCCTCCTCAGGTAGACAACTAGTAATTCGGATATGAATTTTCAATTGTCAACTTTAAATATAGTAGATAGTAAATAGTATATCATTGATTTGCGCTTTTTACCAGCAAAAATTTTTCAAAAGTTCTTGAAAGCTGCAAATGTTCATCGAATTTTTAGAGATATCTGCGTGAATCGGGATCTAAGCGGCAGTATACCCGTACTATCCCAGCAGAGTATGTTCAAGATATTCAAAACACTCCTGCAAATCGGTACAGCGGAGAACCGCGTACTCGTCAAAATATGTCGGCTGTTCGTTAACGACGGCAACAGCACCGCCCGCTTTTAAGGTCAGCTGCGGCAGCGCTGCGGCGGGGTACACGGTAAGACTACTGCCCAACACCAGCAGTAAATCCGCCCTATTACATTCATTTTGTGCCTCCGTTATCGCTGCAAATGGGAGTGCTTCACCGAAAAACGTAATATCCGGTTTTAATGCATAGCCGCACTTTGGGCAGAGCGGTACCTCGCCTTTACGGGCAACCTCGACGACATCCTCAAAGGTTGTACTATAGGAACAATGCGTACAGCTATGCCGCGAAGGAGAACCGTGTACTTCTATCACGTGCTTGCTTCCGGCTTTTTGATGTAATAAGTCGATATTTTGAGTAATAAGCGCCTTTAAGATTCCGCGAGATTCCAGTCCGGCAAGTACCTGATGCACAATTGACGGCTCTTTTTCTTGTAATCCGTAGATAAATTCCTTTGCAAGCCGGTAATACACGGAGGGTGTTTCCCTAAAGACTTCGATATCGAACATCTTATCGGTTTCAGGCAGCGTATAAAGCCCGTTCTTACCTCTAAAATCCCGAATACCGGACAAGGTACTGACTCCCGCGCCCGTAAAGGCAACGCAGTGTTTTGCCGCTGCTATGCGATCCGCCAATTCCCGATATGCTGTTTCGTTTTTCATACGAGCCTCCCTTCCGTTTCTGATAAGTTATTTCGCTTTTTTTGCCGCTTCTACAGCAAGGGTGTCGCACAGTTCATTGTAGACGTTGCCGGCATGTCCTTTTACCCACATCCATTCAAGGTTGAGTTGAGAAGCGAGTGCATCGAGCTGCTGCCAAAGGTCTTGATTCTTTACCGGCTCTCTGGCAGCTGTTTTCCAGCCATTCAGCTTCCACTTTTTTATCCACGAAGAGATCCCCTGCTGCACATACTGGGAATCCGTATGCAGGGTTACCGGGCAGTCTGCATAGCCGGGCAATATTTTTTCCTGATAGGCAATAAGGGCTTGAATAACCGCAAGTAATTCCATTCTATTATTTGTAGTCAGTTTTTCTCCGCCGGAACCTCGCAGTAATTCCTGATCCGGCTGATCACCTTGCATATCTTTGAGGATCATCACGAACGCCCATCCGCCCGGCCCGGGATTTTGGGAGCATGCTCCATCGGTGTACAATTTAATTTTTTTCATAATAATATCTCCGAGTACAGGACAAGCGCATCAGACATCATTGTGAATATCCACGCAGAATAATGGGGCTGCTCAACCAGAGTTGAACCACTTCGCGGTTCAAATGGTCTCACAACCCCATTATTCTGCGATTTTTATCTATCTGTCTGTCTGATGCGCTTGTCCTTCCTTAAAAAAATGTATGAAATTTTTAACAAAATTTCATACAAGAGGAAGGCAACTGCTTGGAATATTTCTAATGCAGTTGCCCTGTCCATATATCCGCGGCTTCGGTGAGAAGCGATTCGGTCATTTCCCAGCTCATGCAGGGGTCGGTAATTGATTTACCGTATTCGCTCTTTTTTGAGCAATGCTCCGGCGAAACGGACCCCGCCTGAATAAAGCTTTCGAGCATACAACCGCGGATTGCTTCAATCTGCGGCTGCTCCAACCTTAACCGGAGGCTTTCAAGCAGGATGTCCCACTGCTTTTCCGGCTGCCGTTGTGAGTTGCCATGCGAACAGTCAATCAGGATCGCCGGCTGTATCCCCTGTTCAGTCAAAAGACGGCAACTTTCTTCTATTGAAACCCTGCCGCAGTTTGCTCCGTGAATGCTCCCCCGCAATACGAGGTGCGCGTATTCATTGCCGCTCGTATGCATTACTGCGGGATTGCCGTTTTGCATGAGGCCGAGAAAGGCATGCGGTTCCCGTGCGGAAACAATGGCGTTTATCGCCGTACTAATATCGCCGTCGGTAGGGTTCTTAAAACCGACCGGCATCGACAGCCCCGAAGCAAGTTCCCGGTGTATCTGACTTTCGGCGGAACGCGCACCGATAGACGCCCAGCTGATAAAATCCGCAGTATATTGCGGTACAATAGGATCGAGCAACTCCGAAGCAGCCGGCAGTCCCAGTTCGGTAATAGCACTCAATGTTTTGCGCGCCATCTCCAACCCGCCGGTAATATTAATCACTCCATCAAGCGCAGGTTCTACAATCAAACCGCGCCAGCCCAAACCGGTACGCGGTTTTTCAAAATACACGCGCATGATAATACAAAAGCGGTCGCGGTATTTTATCCGCAGACGCATTAACCGGTTCGCATAATCCAGTGCAGAGATCGGATCGTGGATGGAACAAGGGCCGGCAACCAATAAAAACCGGTTATCGGCGCCGGACAAAATCGCTTCTACCTCTTTTCTTCCCGTCAACACTGTGTGACACGCTTTTTCCGATACCGGGATTTTTTCGAGCATCTGCTGCGGCGAAATCAACGGGTGTATTCGTTCAATACGCCGATGGTATAACAGCGGGCGACTATTCATGGTCAAGGCTAGTCTTCAGCATCCGTACTGTCCGAAGTCCGCGCAATATCGATCAGCGTAAACAAGAGGATAACAAACAGCGGACCAAGCACAATTCCGTTCAGCTTAAAAAAACGAATACCGCCGAGTATCGAAAAGAAAATCAGCAACGGATGTATCTGAACACGGTTCTGCAAGAACATCGGTCGTAAAAAATTATCGATTGAACTGATAAAAAAGCCTGCGACGCAGAGAAAGAGGAGACCTTTAAATAAACCTGCCGTTAACACTATTTCGATTCCAATCGGGGCCCATACCAACGCGCAGCCAAAGAAAGGCAAAAAGGAACTAAAAAAAGTTAAAAACGATAAAAGCAGTGCGCCTTCCACCTGAAAAATAGTATACACGATAAACGCCGCTGCAAACTGACATATTGAAACGAGAAAATACCCCATAAAAAGGTTGGAGATAGTGTCCTTTATCTTTGCCGCCAGTTTTTGACCTTCCGACACCTGAATCGGAATAGCCGTTACAAACACCGTACCGAGATATTGCCCATCGATAAAAAGAAAATAGAGGGCAAAACACATGAACAGGAGCGAAAGCACAAAATTACCGATATTTTTGGCAATACTTGTCGCGTAGCGGACGATCGTATTCGCATATTGTAGAAAGAAATTCATAAGTTCTTTTTTGACATCAAACACCGAAAGATCGATTGTTCCCATCGAAATCTGCATGACTAATTCATTCAGCGGTGCATCTTTTTCCATTCTAAATAACTGCGGATGCGTAATAAAAAAGTTCATTATTTTCTTTACAAACATCTGCCCTTGCCCGATCAGTTTAATAACAAAAAAGAACAGAATTCCGGCAACCAGTATAATAATACCGACCGAAAATGAAGCGGCGATAATACTCTGCTGCATTCTAAACCATCGGGACTCCGGCTTCAGCTTTTTAAGCAGTTTATGATACAGCGGTCCAAACATGATGTAGAGGATAGCTGACCACAACAGTACGCTTGCATAGGGCAAAAACACCCGCGCTACCAGCACAACGGTAATCGCCAATATGATAAAAAAAGAAACGGTTTGAAACTTGAGTGATTTCTGCATGCTTATTTTGTTCCGCCCGATGAAGTTGAAGTTTCTATATCTTTAAAATACCGAACGGTTCCGACACGGAGTTCATCGGTAGCCGGTTCGTCGCACACGATGATTGCATGCGGGTGCAGCTGTAGTGCCGAAATCGTCCAAATATGATTGACACTGCCTTCCACCGCATGCCGTACCGCCCGCGCTTTATTGTAACCGGTTGCGAGGATCATCACCTCTTCCGCATCGGTAATCGTACCGATTCCGACAGTCAGCGCTGTCTTGGGAACTGCTGCCGCATCGCCGTTAAAAAAGCGGGCATTCATCGCAATCGTGTCCTGTGTCAGTGTTTTCTGGCGTGTGCGGGACGCAAGGGAAGAACCGGGTTCATTGAAAGCGATATGCCCGTCTGCTCCGACCCCGCCCATGAATAGATGAATTTTTCCGTACTGCGCAATCGCCGCTTCGTATTGTTCGCACTCGGTTTTTGGATCTTTTGCCATCCCGTCTAAAATATGAATATTTGCAGGGTCTATATCGATGTACTTAAAGAAGTTTTCATACATAAAGTAGTGGTAGCTTTGCGGATGATCGGGAGTCAATCCCACATATTCATCCATGTTAAAGGTAACCACGTGTTTAAACGAAATATTCCCTTCCCGATGGCGTTTAATCAATTCTTTGTAGACACCAAGCGGTGTAGACCCCGTCGGCAAGCCGAGTACGAACGGCCTTGATGCAGTCGGAGCAAAATCCGTAATTTTTTTGCAAATATGATCAGCCGCCCATACGGAACAGGCATCATAATCAGGTTTTATAATTAATCGCATAGCTTCTCCTATAAAATTTTTAGCCTTATTAAAATAAATTTTTTTTCAAATTTCCTTTTATGACGGTTGCAAGCACATTGAACTGCTTATCGAATACGATAAGATCACCTTTGTACCCCGGCATAATGGAACCGCGTTTAGAATACCGCATAATTTCTGCCGGATTTGCGGATCCGAAGCGGACGGCGGTCTCTACCGGAAAACCGAAGGATACAAGGTTCTTAACCCCGCGAATCATCGAAAGACTCGAACCCGCGATAACGCCGTCCGTCTTACGATGGAAACACCCGCCTTGGAGTACAACCTCTTCTCCGTTTGCAATCAGAGTACCTTCACACTGTTCCGTAGGCTTGAGACTATCGGTTATTAAAACAATCTTATCGATCGGTTTATCCCGTGCCAATAAGCGAATAAGGTCGGGATGAACATGGATACCGTCCGCAATAATTTCGCAGGACATTTCCGGATGGATTAAAATCGCACCGACGGCACCAGGGTTGCGGTGGTGCATTTGGCTCATCGCGTTAAAAAGATGCGTCGAATGTAAAATACCCGCCTGCATTCCTTCAAGCATATTTTCGTAAAGTGCATTGGTATGCCCCGCCTGCAGCACAATATTTTTTTTGATGCAGTAGAGCGCCAGCTCGCGCATATTTTTAAGCTCCGGAGCTACGGTCATATTGAC
Organism: Treponema sp. OMZ 838; assembly: GCF_000775995.1. Classification (NCBI taxonomy): domain Bacteria; kingdom Pseudomonadati; phylum Spirochaetota; class Spirochaetia; order Treponematales; family Treponemataceae; genus Treponema; species Treponema sp. OMZ 838. The sequence goes on from NZ_CP009227.1 coordinate 333,988, forward strand.
GATATTGCCGTTTGAAGCAGCCCAAAGCTTATCCATCAAATCCAGATTGACAGAGCTGATTGCAGAAGGGCTTAACGCTCCGGGTTTTTCCGGCGAAATAAACGGACCTTCAAGGTGCAAACCCATGATGGCAGCACCTTCTTCATGTCCCATTGCATCGACAACCGCACGGATACATTTCGTCATATTTTCCGGCTCCGTCGGATACAGCGTAGGATTAAAAGCCGTTACGCCGTATTCGGCAAGAGCCTTCGACATACCAAGTATGGAATCGGGAGAGCCGTCTTCCGTCCCGAATCCTGCAAAGCCGTGAATGTGGGTATCGATCAGTCCCGGAGCAATATATGCTTTATCGACATCGATGATACGTACTTCGGGAGAAAAACGTTTATTTAAAAAGCGGCGCTCGCTAAAGACATCCTCAATCTTGCCGTCCTTAACATAGACACAACCGTTTTCCATTAAGGAGTAACCGGTTACTACCGTTGCATTATGAAAACAAAGTGCATTTTCCATGATTTTCTCCATAAATTTGCGTAATTTTATCAAAAAACCGTTAAAAAGCCTAGGGGCGCACCACATCAGACATTTTTTGAAAAAATGTATTTTGGGATAACACTTTATTGGAAAGTATGGTATAATGATTTTATATGGATTCTCAGGGGAATAAATTCAGACCCGATTTGCGCTTAAAACGGCAGAATATGACCATTGGAGCGCGGAATCGTGTTATACAGAATATGTATTATCTCATGAAAGCACATCGTTCATTCTTGATTCTCGGTCACGAAAACCCTGATGAAGATTGTTATGCTTCGACCGTGGCAGGCGCACTATTGTTGCGTAAATTTAATAAACACGTCAGCATTTTTTTAGAATCCGTACCGCCTGAAAACCTTAAATTTCTCACTTCCATCTGCAAATATAACAAGATCAATATATATTACGGAACAATGCCGCCGATCCGTTCCGTCGAAGTTCTCTGTATTTTGGATACGCCGAAACCGGATATGATCGCGGCAAACGGCTGTATCTATGATTTTCTGAATACCCCATCTATTCCAAAAATTGAAATAGACCATCACTTTGATTCCGATGCTGCATATTCCGGAGATCCCGCCTATTCTTTAGTTCTCCATGCGTCCAGTACCTGCGAAATATTATGCCGGATATGCTATAAATTAGCAACGCACCCCGAAATACTACAGCGTTACAGCATCGAAGAGCTTTATTCGCGGAATCTGGTACTGACGCTTTTGACCGGTATGCTCGGCGATGCAAAAATGGGAAATTATATTTCCAACCCGCATGATAAAGAAGTTTTTGACTATTTTTCCAAGCATTTAAATTTGATGCTGCGGATAAGCACTCATTCGGAGGGGCGTACAAAAAAAATCGAATCAATGGAACGGCTGCTGGATGTGATGGAAACAACCGATGCCGAAACCGAGAAAATCTATCATACCATTATCGACCGTGCGAGATATACCGAACACATCGGAATGGTCATTTTATCGGAAGATGAGTCGAATGCTTTCCTTAAAAGTATCGAATATACACAGTTTACCGGTATGATTAAGGAGGCAACCAATGCCATTGCAGAGAAAGTCGGAGGCATAGGAATTTCCGCCTACTACGATTCTCCCGGCAAATCCAATAAAATACAGTGCCGTATCCGTGCGAGCGAAGCAGTTCGAGGCATCAATTTACACCCAATTCTCAGTCATTTTAAGATTACGGACGGAGGCGGACATCCCGGCGCGATCGCCTTTCGGCTTCCCCGAGAATCCGGAAACTCGCTTTATACACTGCTTGAAGACATCCAATCTTTTATTAAACAAAACATATTAGTATGAAGCAAAATTTTCAATTATTGATGGAACAAACCATCGCGGCTCTTGGCAATTCTTTTACTGCCGAAGCTCCACCGCGTCTTATGCTCCACTCATGCTGCGCCCCATGCAGTTCTTCGGTAATAAAGCGGCTGGCAGGGCATTTTAAGCTAACTATCTTCTATTATAATCCTAACATCGATACCCAACTTGAATACCGTACCCGTGCGGATGAACAAATCCGTTTAATCGAACAGTACAATACGTCAAAAGAATTTCCGTACCGAATCGATTACCTGATACGGGACTATAATCATCAAGAATTTCTCGAAATAGCGGAAGGCTATACGGATTGCCCCGAAGGTGGAGAGCGGTGCTTCCGCTGCTATCGGCTCCGGCTTGCAGCAACGGTACGCGAGGCAACAGCCCAAGATTTCGATTTTTTCTGTACAACGCTTTCTCTCAGCCCGCTCAAAAGTGCGGCAAAAATCAACGAAATCGGCATGGAGCTTGCCACAGACAAGTGCCGATGGCTGCCGAGCGACTTCAAGAAAAAAGACGGCTATCTGGAGTCCATTAAACTGAGCAAAGAGTTGGGGTTGTATAGACAAGATTACTGCGGCTGTGAGTTCTCCCTCACCTTTTGAAATATACGGCACATCATCAAAAGTGTACATCCTTGTACACTTTTGATGGCGAATTTCGGCTTTGCCGAAATATCGCTACTGTTTAAACCAGCGGCATCCGTGCCGCTACTGTAAGTAGTCCTCGACGTACATCAAGTACGCCTGCGGGTGTTTTTTGTACGCGCCTTGTAGTTTCAGAACGGACAGGAATGTCCGTGGTTCTAGTCAGTAGCGATGTTTTTGTGCAGCAAAAACTCGCGTCCAGAAGTGTACACGGATGTACACTTCTGGACAGGCTATTTTCAAAAGGCTTACGGAAAGGGTGCAGCTACTTCGTGCTGCACATAAATTAATCCTCAACGTGGCAGAAGCGGCACGGATGCCGGTGGTTCTAAACAGCAACCAGTTTGCTTGCAAACTGGCAGCCCAAAAATGTACACGGATGTATATTTTTGGGCGAGGACGGCGGTGGTTCAACTGCCTGAATCTTGGGCGAGAGCTTCCCACTGTTCTGTAAGTTCAGCGGAGGTTGCTTGTAAGGCATGAATCTGCTGCAGAATGCTGCGAGCTTTTTCGCCGTCGGTATAAACTTCGGGGTCTGCGAGTTGGTTTTCCAGTTCTCTTATTTTGTTTTCGGTTTCGGCGAGTTGTGCAAAAATACGTTCTTCTTCCTTTTCACGTTTGCGCTTTTCCGACCGCAGCCTTTTTTGTTCTTCATAAGAAAGAGCTCCGCCGCCGATACCGCTTAACGGCAGCTCTGTTTGTGAACCGGAAGACGCCATCGATGCTTTACCGGAGAAGGCACTGCTTGTTTTTCCGGCGCCCGGAGAATCCGCCGCCTGCCCCGGTTTTTCAATCGGACTATCAGCTGCCTCGGCGGCGATCCGGTACAGGTAATAGTCGTAGGTGCCCGGGAAGTTTCTGATACGGGTACCGGCGCCGGGCGTTGCCGAAGCTGTCAGTTCAAGGATGCGGGTCGCAAGCCCTTGGATAAAAAACTTATCGTGCGAAACAAAGATAACCGTCCCTTCGAACCGCTGCAGCGCATCGAGCAGCACATCTTTAGAATGAAGGTCAAGGTGATTGGTCGGCTCGTCTAAGATGAGGAGGTTAAGCGGCCTCAACAGCAGCCGGAGCAATGCCAGCCTGCTTTTTTCCCCGCCCGACAGCACGGATAGCTGCTTATGGATGTCGTCGCCGCGGAACAAAAAGGCAGCGAGCATATCGTAGAGTTTCGGTATAAGATGGGTCGGTGCTTCCCGCTCCATCAGCTGCATGATGGTTTCGCTGCCGGTAATCCGCTCGGCCTCATCCTGCGAAAAATAACCGGTGATAATGCCCGCCCCGTACTTCACAGAGCCGGTATACTCGGAATCTTCACCTGCCAGTATCCGCAAAAAAGTGGTTTTACCGGCGCCGTTTCGTCCTGCCAATGCGATCCGCTCTTGTTTGGTAACGGTGAGTTCCGCGTCTTTCAGCACGAGCCGTTCTCCGTATGCCTTGGTAATCCCTTCGGCTTGCAGAGCAATATTTCCCGAATGAGGGGCGGGCGGAAAACTGAAATGAATTTTCTTTAAGTGTTCCGGTAATTCGATGCGCTCAAGTTTTTCGAGTCTCTTTACCCGATCCTGCACCGCTGCGGCTTTTGTCGCCTTGTAGCGGAACTTCCTGATAAAGTCTTCTGTTTTTGCAATTTCCAGCTGCTGCTGCGCATATGCTTTTATCAGCGATGCAAGCTCTATCTCCCGCGTTTTTTCATAGTTGGTATAGGTTCCGGCATAGCGCTTAAGTGTTCCGTTAAAAAGTTCATACGTTTCGTTAACCGTTGCATCCAAAAACGAGCGGTCATGACTAACCAGCAAAAAACCGCCGGTAAACTTTTTCAGCCAGAGTTCAAGCCAGCTGCGCGCTTCAATATCGAGATAGTTGGTAGGCTCGTCCAAAATAATGATATCCGCACCGCTCAAAAGAATCTTCGCAAGCGCGATGCGCATCTGCCATCCGCCGGAAAACTCATCGGTCAAACGGGTAAAATCTTCCGATGTAAAGCCGAGCCCGCGCAGCGTTTCATCTGCCAACCGCTGCCTAAAATACCAACCTGATTGTTCAAGCTCGTCTTGCAGGGCGTGATAATCGTGCGCAAGCCGCTCCGCCTTGGCGGTATCGGCTTCTTCGCTCATAAGCTTGCCGACCGCTTCAAGCTGTTCTACCAGCTGTGCCCCGCGGGAAAAGGCGGTATCGGCTTCTTCTGCCAGCGTTTTACCCCTGTGCACGATACCGGATTGCGGCAGATAGGCAACACGGGTGTTCTTTTCCATCGAAATAGAACCGGAATCTGCCTGCATCACCCCTGCGATAATCTTCATCAGGGTTGATTTACCGCTTCCGTTGGCTCCGGTGAGCGCCGCCTTTGTCCCCTGTGTCAGTACAAGCGTGATATTTTGGAGAATATCGCGATCGCCGAACGCAAGAGATATATTTGAAAGCTGGACAAACGGCATTATTCTTCCGTTCCTTCCGTCCCGAAAAAGAGGATAACAGGATTAAGGCTGCGCACGGAAGCGACACCGTCGGTAATATTCTCCGGCTTTACATACTCAAGCTTAACGCCTTGCTTTGACACCGTGTAAAAGAAATCGATCCAGTCTCCACTGCCGTCAAATTTAAACGACAGAATCCCCATATATTCGGTTTTAAGTTTAGCACTGATAAAATATCGGATTGCAACGGAACCGGAATTCCCTACCCCCTTAGGAATAATCGTCGGGGATAACACTTGGTACCCTTTCCAATGGAAACGCCCGCCATCCGTAAATTCGAGCACACCGTAATTTACGGAATTAAACACCGGACCGGTTGTAACAAGGGTTTGCAGCGCATCGTTCCGGCGTTCCGTTTCCGCTTGTGCAAGTTCCTGCGGGTCTTCTTTTAGCGTAATAAAATACCGTATTTGTACCCGACCTTTCTCATCCGTATAATTGACGGCAATCGTATCCGAATCTCTAATTTGCATCAGTAGCGGCGAACCTTCAAATTGATAAGCACCCATCCGGTTTTTTACGATACCGGTATAAGAAAAAGCAAGCTGCTCATCTTTCAGCATAATACGCACGACGCCTGTTCCTTCGCCGGGGAAAAAACCGAAATTATCCGTCATCCGTTCGGGATCGATCTGCTTTTTCCGAATCATATCACGGTAATATTCGGGATACCATCGGCTTTTTAAGATACTCGTCAGAATCTCATCGACCACCGTTTCCGTTGTCTGCCGGGATACGGATGGTTCCCCTTCATCATACATAAAGAGATTGTAAGAAAAACACCAACCGCGGGTGCCGTCGTTGGTCATCACATAAAGCCAATCACCTTCCAAAGGTTTATCCCGTGCGATAACCGGCGCCCCCTCCCCTTTCCAAAGCACTTTTACAATCTGACTTTCACGCAGACGGTACACTTGCTTACCGGTGTTATCAGGCGTAGAGCGGAGCGGCAGACCGTCAAGCTTTACCGCGGCATACACAGAACGGTATTCGGCAGTCTTTTTAATATAGGCCTCCGCTTCACGCTTTGAAGCGCAAAAGGTGAGCTGCCAGAGCGGAATTTCTATCTTTTGTTTATTCAGCTCGGCAATATATACCTTCGAAATATTCGACCGGACGAGAATCGGCACTACATCCGATGCTGTCAAGTTATACTCAGGGATTGACCAATTGACAACGCCGTAACCGATTTTTTTGAACACCCGGTTATCGTAAAAAAACGAAACAAAGAACCGTTAAAATAAGCTTAGTATTGTAAAAACAACGCAATTTTTTCATACTTACGGATTATACTTTAAAGCCCGTATCCGCGCAAGGATATTGCACACTTAAAGAGTCATTGACAATGAGGTTATTGTAGTCATAATGGATGAGTATGAAAAAATTCCTTTTTATTGCAGCGTTTGTAAGTTGTATGCTATCTGCGTGCAAAAATGCCGAGGATTCGATTGCCGTTATTTGGACTAACCGTACTGAATTCATCTCTTATTGTGAGGCTTTTAACAACGCCCAAAGCCGTTATAAAATCACTGTCAGCTATAAAGAAAACCCATCGGATGCTTTAATGGCAGCATCCGAAGAACCGGATATCGTCATTGGCCCTTGGCTCAGAGGTGATGCAACTCGGGTAAAATTCAGTAAGTTAGGAGGGATGCTTTCTAAAAAGAAAATTGATCCGGATACTTTTTATCCGTTATTATTTGAACTGGGAAATATTAACGGGGCACAGTATCTCTTGCCGGTCAGCTTTAATTTACCAACCATTATTTTTTCCGCATCACAAAAAAATTTAGTAAAAACAAATTTTACACTTTCTCTTGAAGAAATGAGAGAGCTTGCCGCAGCGTACAATAAAAAAAGCGGCTCGGAATATACTAAAATGGGTTTTTCACCCCGCTGGGATACCGATTTCCTCTATGTTACCGCACAAGGCCTTGACGTATCTTTTGAAGAAACAAAAAGCCTCTTTTCGTGGAATGACAAAATGCTGCAGGAATTGATTACGTATACGCGGCGCTGGTCGGAAGAAGTCAATACAAGCGCTGCGGCTGAGGATGAATTCAAATTCAAATACCTCTATGATCCGCCGTATACATTGATTACAAATGGACGCTGCCTATTCTGGTACTTATCAAGCGATAAACTGTTTTCATTAAATAACGAAAGATTAAAATCGCTTGATTATCGGTGGATGAGTTACAACGGCAAAACACCGGTACAGGATGAAATTATATATGCAGGAATTTGTAAAAAGGCAAAAAATACGGCAGCAGCACGAGCATTCTTGCTTTGGTTCTTTAATGAAGAAAGTCAAAAAGATCTGCTTGCCCGCACCCAAACCGATAATATGATCGCGCCTTCTTTCGGATTAGCGGGAGGTTTTTCCGCTATAAAGAATGTAACTGAAAATATTTTTCCGGTTTATTATCCCCTTTTGCTCAAACATTTGCCGCAAACCGATGATTTCTCCGCGCCGCATATCTTACCCCATAACTGGCTGCTGCTTAAAAAAGAAATTATCTTTCCGTACTTACGGGATCAAACGCGGATATTTGCCGGTGATGACAAACCGCTATCACTCAATAGACGGGTATCTGATTGGTATAAAAAGCCTCGCTAATCTTTAGCAAAAGCCGTTAATAATGTAGACCGATTCCAATAAATATTTCGGTGATTGATTCTCCGTCTCGTTTTGCTCGCCCGCCGAGACCGGAAAGATTTTTAAGTTCCGTTAAATCAAAGCCGGCACTTGCCCTGACATAGATACTCCGCATCTTTTCAGGATAGACAATCACTTCCAGACCGCCCGCATACCATCCGTCTGCCGGATGATAGTACCGTCCCGTTTTTTTATCGTGTACTAAAGCAATATCCAAGAAAGGAACAAGCTGGATATCGCAATTAAAAAAACGCGTCCATGAAACGCCGGTAATAGCTTGAAAATCGAGTGAAGCAATCCGAATAGGGATATCAAGATTAAAGGTAAAAGCAGTATCCGTCTCGATCCGTTTATTTAAAATACCGCGAAGCGTAGAACCTGCCTGCGTACTGGTACTTCCGAATAAATGATAAAAAAACTGCGTCCGCCCATATATTCCCACCCGGTTGACAAATGGATAATATCCGGCTAAAGAGGTGGAAAAGCTGATACTCATATTTCGTTTGTCGTAAAATTGATAAGCATACGTATTACTGAGCGAAAACGAAAGCCCTTTCCTAAAATTCAATTCCCAATTCACCTTTGAAAGAGAAAGCGTATGCCCCCAATGAAATGTCCATTTTCTAAGACTGTCTGCCTGTATACCGTCAAACGCCCAATTTCCCGCAAGGCTCATGGAAGGTGTCCATACGAGCGAGCCAAAGTTTTTCACCTCAGTAATCATAACAGGAGCACGTACAAATAATGTCGTTTTAAAATAATACCGGTCATCAGGATATAAATAGCCTAACCCGCTCGGCCGTCCTTGTTCGATTTGTCCTTCTTCAGAGGAGCTTGACGACCCCGTAATAGACATTTGGCTGGATGCACGGTCGTTAATTGCCAATTCAGGTAAAAGCCCGAATATTAGAGAGAGCCGCTTGTTAAATTTGACTGATGCCGTCAGTCCCGTACCGATATTTATTTTAGGGGGTTCTTTGTATGCGTAAACAATTTCGAAGTTGTTATCCCATAACAGATTAAATGCTCCCACTTTGAACGGTAATGCAAAATTGATTGAAGATGAAAAAATCTGCTGATTTGTTTCGGTTGAACGATATACAACATCTACTTTTAAGGGTTGCAATGTTCCGATAAAATTGAAATCCTGCATTTTCAGCTTCAATTGGAAGCCGCTATTCGAATCGAAAGAAGGATAAGGAACTACAATGAAATTCCATGTATCGACGACTGAAACTGTAATCGTAACAGGTATTACTGCTCCATTATCCGGAGTGCCATACTCTCTATCGATTTGAACCGATTGAATAACCCGGATATTTTTAAATTGCTGTTCAAGCTCTCTAAGATAATGCAGCATCTCTTCTTCCGAATTAAAAATACGGACGGTGTCAATCGGAACAGCTTGAGAAAGCGGATATTTCCGTGTCAGCCCTTTAATATTGTAGTTGACGGCTGTTATTTGATAGCTTTGCACAAGAGGTTCTTCGGCAGGTTTATCGGCTAGGGGAGACTCTGCCGGAACATCAATAAGAGCAGCTGGTGCGGGTTCCGTTTCCTGTGCATAAACAACTGCAGTAAAGAAAATGCATACGCTGACAATAATAGACCGTATCAAACGTATATATTTATATGGCTTATATTTAATCATACTATATCCTTCTAAAAAGCAACAATAAACCTTACCTGTTTAACATATTGACATCTGTTTAAGCAAGAGGGACACTTTGCTCACCGGTTATTGTTTTTCTTCCGGCAGATATTGGGTTGCTTCTTCAAATACGGCGTGCCCTGCATTTACGGCGGCGTTCAAAAGATCTCGTAAGGAATAACTTCCTTAATATAAAGATAAACAGTCAGTTCGGTAGTAAATTTTCCGCCCGAAACATAGAGCCGCGGGTTATCTTTGATCAGCATCTCTCCGTGGACGGTCTTGGGCTTATTTTTAACGTTTTTTCGTAAATATCCTCGAACGGCGGCAAGCGCTGCATTCCGATAGGCCTGTCGTATCCCCTCTATCTCAAGATTGCGTTCTGCACTTCCGGAACCTTTGCCGGTAATATAATTGATGCGAACCCATTCCGTTCGATGTAAAGCAATGGCGTCGGTAACGCGGTATTCCGCCCAGCAATACAGGTATGGATATTGAGGGCGAAGCTCCGTAACGGATAAACGGCTGTCGTTTGAATGGATGGATTGAAGCGGTTCCAGTTCAAACTCTTCTGCAACGGCTCTCCGCTTATCAAACGGGGTATACGAGAACTTCCAACCGTAGACCATGCCCTCCATTATTGTTTTCGATAATTCGGACAGCGCTTTTCGCGGCGGTAATCGTGTGCCCTGTGTGTCGTTATCCATAACTCCAGGCTGAGATTCAAGGAAAACCCATACCGGTGCACGGATAATGAGGGCATCGTTTATTCCTGAACCCGAATAGCTGTCGGCATATAAGAAAGAGGCAGCACAGAGTAAAAAGAAAAAAAAGGATAGCTTACGAAACAGCATAGTTTTGTATATCATCATTTTACTTGATAATTTTTCCGGCACTAATGTTTAAACACTACTTTTGCACCGGTTTTACGGTAGACCCCGTACTCGGTACGGCAGTAGGAAGCGGTGCCCCCGGTTTTCCTTTTTCGATAGAACCGAACACTGCATAATTTTTCATTATCTCGAGAAACATAGCAAAGATGTGCCGATCCTGTTCCAAGCGGATAAAGGATTCTTTGTTCTTTGAGCTGACGACAAGAGCTTTTATGTTTGTAATCAGTTCGGAAGTAGGCGCTTTTATGTCCTCCAATAAATGCTCGGTAAAAGCATACAGGTCGGCATAAGCTTTGCTTCCGGTTTGTACGATAGCCTTTGCCTGCATATTTGCAATATCAACGATTTTCTGCAGCTGTTTTTTCATATCCTTGCCTTTTTCGATCTCTGTAATATAGCCTTGAATTTCAAGAAGATTGCATTGACCTTTCGGCTTAAAAAGCTGTTCAAAATTAGTTATTTTACCCAACAGCATTTCGCAGGAACGGTAGATTGCCGCATATTGACCTTCAATCTGTTTGTTCGCAAAAAAACCTTCAATCAACAGAGATTTTAAAAAAGTTTTATAGTGCGTTTCAAAATACATTTCGGTAAACGCCTTTAACAATTGTATCGGTTTAACCCAATCAAAAGAAATCGGTGAAAGATTTTGAATAGCGTCATTAACTGCATCATTATATCCTTCCAACGGCTTCAACTGACCGCTCCCAAAGCATTTTTCGATTAAGCCGGTAATATTCGTTTCCTTGGTGATTTTTAAAAGGCGTTTTGAATCTGCCTGAAAGATTTCACTGCTTCGATCAATATATTCCTGCAGCGGTTTGGATTCGGAAACGGTTATTTTTTCTTTAAAATTGGGGTCTTCCTTAATCAATTTCAACATTATCGGTATCGTTGTCCGCTTCAGCTGATTTGCAAGAAGGTTTTCGACCGTATTCAGCGTTTTTTCCAGTTTTGCACCTGCTTCATCGGTAAAATTTCCTAAACTCCGTGCCAAAAAAATGACATCGTTAATCGTCGTCTGTGTGATAGCAACATGCCGTACGATAAATTGGAAATCCAGCAAATTTTTTACCACATCACCGGCAAATACTTCTTCAAAATTATCTTGAGAAATCGATGCCGGTGCAGCGGTATTGAGCTGCAAGTTATTGTTAAATTGATTGAGAAAAGACGCATAGTCAAAATCGCACAAATCGGAAAGATAAAAGAGTTTGATCAACTCCTGTTCACGGGTCTTAAATGCGGGTGTATGAAACAAGCGGATAAAATTTTTAAAACTATGTATTTGTTCTTGCAGTGTATGTTCCGTTTCCTGATAGTTTTTACACTTTGATAAGAGCTGGCTCCGAGCCTGAAAGGTAAAACTCCGATGTTGTTTTATCTGCTCTTCCGACAAGATCGCCTCAAAAAAAAGGTCTTGATATTTTTCGGACGCGCGTATATCAGGGGAATTAACCGTCTTGTCCAGAATCGCTTTCACCGGTTGTAAAAAATGATACAGCTGATACAACAACGAACCGAATGCCGGAAGCAGTATTTTACCGGTATGGTATAACGGCGGATTGAGCTTTTTGAGTTCTGCGGCGTAGCCTTTAAGCTGCCGTTTCTTTTGATACTCCGGTGATGAGGAAAAAAAGAGTCCTTCAAAAAAATCCTTTATTGACGTAATAAGAGTATTGATAAAATCAAACATAATAATCCTCACCTATTGTTATCGGTATGCGGCTGTACCGCTTGTAATGAGAAGTTCTCTAAAATCCTTTCATAGTCTTGTATGGAACTCGCCTGTACCAACTGTTCACGAAGCTTTGCTCCCCCTGCAATTCCCTTGGTATAAGCGGCAAACCGCTTCCGCATTTCTCGGCAGGCGATCTGTTCCCCTACTTCTTCACACAGCATCATGAGTTCTTTTTTTGCCGTTCCGATTTTATCCTCAGGCGTTATTTCGGAATAGGCGCCGGTTTGCAGCCGTTCCCGTGTTTGCCGGAAGATAAAAGGATTGCCCATAGCTCCGCGCGCAAACATAACCCCCGCACATTGAGTGGAAGAAAGCATATCATGCGCTGCTTCCGGGCTGAACAAATCACCCGACCCGAATATGGGTACCCGCCCCTGCATCAGCTGTACAAGTTGTGCCAAAATATCCCAATCTGCCGTTCCGCTGTAGCATTGCACACAGGTACGGGGATGAATGGTCAACGCCGCCGCTCCTGCATCAACGGCTGCCGCGGCAGCTTCTTTCCACGTAAGCTCGTTTTGCGACCAGCCGGAGCGTATTTTTACCGTTACCGGAACAGCGGCATCCATTTTGCCGACAGCTTCCGTAACCGCCTTAACCGCTGTATAGAGCTTTTTCGGATTCCTCGTTAATGCGGAACCAGCCCCCGTTTTGGTGATTTTCGGTATCGGGCAGCCGGCATTGATATCGATACATTCCGGATGATACCGTTCGATGATACGTACTGCCGTTTCCGCCATAAAGTCGGGATTTGCTCCAAATATCTGTACTGCATACCGCCGCTCGTTATATGCACGGGCGATAAGCTTTTCCGTTTTTGCCGAGTTGCGGATATATGCCTCCGACGAAACCATTTCAGTATAGGTAAAATCCGCGCCCCAATCAACACAAATAGACCGGAAGCTCCTGTCGGAATACCCTGCTACGGGGGCTAAAAAAATATTCCCGGGAAGTGTTAGGCTTCCTATTGTTACCGGCCGGTAAAATCCGCCGGCCGTTTCTGCTGCATTCAAGTTATTCATTCCGGCAGATTAAACGCTTTACAGCTGTTCTTCCACAGTTGAGCCGCTAATGCTTCCATATCCATCTTTAAAAGCTTCGCCATAAACTCAACCGTAGCCACGGTATTCGCCGGCATATTACGCTCTTTCCGGTAGGGCGCAGGCGGGATAAACGGACTTTCGGACTCAACCAATATGCGGTCAAGCGGCAGCGTGCGTACTGTTTCATGCAGATTACGGGCATTCCGGTATGTCAGATTACCCGCAAACGAGAAATAGAGCGGCAGCTTCAGCGCGAGCTGAGCAAATTCGGCATCTTCTGAATAACAATGTAGAATGCCGCCTGCTTCGGGCATCCGCTCGGAAAGGATGTTCAACACATCCTTTCCCGCATTCCGGTTATGAATAACGACCGGTTTTTTCACTTTTGCCGCTATTTCCAGCTGCGTAATAAACAACTCTATCTGCGAGCGCTGGTCTCCGTATTTTTTGTAATAGTCGAGCCCTGTTTCCCCGATGGCAATAACCCCCGGCAGCTGCGCCCCTTTTTCAACCTGAAGCGCCCAGTCCTTCCCCGGAGCCGTTACCTCCGACGGTGAAACGCCGATAGCATAATACACTGACTGTTCGGTTTTGAGCGTTTCATATACCGAATAAAAATCATGCAAACTATTACAAATACTGAGTATTCTGGTTACGGAAGCCCGTTTGGCTTCTTGGATAGCGCGCAGCTGCGCAAGAGGATCGTTGTAGAGCAATCCGATATGGGCATGGGTATCAAAAATTTGCATCGCGGCTCCTCCTTTATGCAGCAGTTTCACAAAATAGATACAGGGCGTTTACAAAAGTCGGTTACATGTGCTTTGCAGCCTTCCAAATAGAAACGCCCGACAATGTTCCGGTATGATTAACCGAGCCGTTTTTCCAGCGTGTTTAAGGCTTCGGTAAGCTCTTTGGGTAGTTTACTACCGAATTTTGGATAGTGATTTTCGCGGATATCCGCAATCTCCTTCTTCCAGCCTTCAGCGTCTACCGAAAGAATTTCTTTCATTTGTTCCTTCGACACGTTGAGTCCTTCGGTATTGATAGCCCCGTCTTTAGGCATCCAGCCGATAGCGGTTTCTACAGCATTGTCTTTGCCGTTGCAGCGGTCGAATATCCATGCGAGTACACGGCTGTTTTCTCCGTAGCCGGGCCAGATAAAGTTACCGTCCGCATCCTTGCGGAACCAGTTGACGTAGAAAATCTTGGGCAGCTTGTCCGCCGTCGATTTTTTACCGATGTTAATCCAATGCTGAAAGTAGTCGCCCATGTTGTACCCGCAGAAGGGGAGCATCGCAAACGGGTCTCGGCGGATGCTGCCGACTTTTAAGTCGAGCGCTGCGGCGGTAATCTCCGAGCCGACAATCGAGCCGAGGAATACGCCGTGGTTCCAATCGCGGGATTGGTGTACCAGCGGGATAGTGCTCGGACGGCGGCCGCCGAACAAGAACGCGGAAATCGGTACGCCTTTGGGGTCTTCCCATTCGTTTGCAATCGCCGGACACTGCTTAGCAGGCGCGGTAAAGCGGGCGTTCGGATGTGCAAATTCATCGCCTTTCGGGCTTTTATCCGTCGGCAGCGCATCGCGGGTATTACCCTTCCAGTCTACCAGCTTACCCTTTGCAGGATGACCGATCTGTTCCCACCATATATCCCCATCTTCCGTTAAGGCACAGTTGGTAAAGATGGTGTTTTCTTTTATCGATTCCATTGCGTTTTTATTCGATTGGTCGGAAGTTCCCGGCGCTACACCGAAGAAGCCCGATTCGGGGTTAATGGCATACAAGCGACCGTCCTCACCGAACTTCATCCATGCGATATCGTCTCCAACGGTTTCAACTTTCCAGCCGGGAATCGTGGGAATAAGCATCGCAAGATTTGTCTTACCGCAAGCTGAGGGGAAGGCTCCGGTAATATACTTTGATTTTCCTTCAGGATTGGTAATTTTTAAGATGAGCATGTGCTCGGCCAGCCAGCCTTCGTCCCGCGCAAGTACGGAAGCGATACGCAGCGCAAAGCACTTTTTACCCAACAAGGCGTTTCCGCCGTAACCTGAGCCGTAAGACCATACCAGCCGCTCTTCCGGAAAGTGAGAAATATATTTATGTTCCAGCGGAGCGCACGGCCACACGCCGTCATCGGTTTTGCCTGCTTCAAGCGGCTTCCCGACCGAGTGCAGACAGGGAACAAATGCACCATCGGTACCGAGCGCATCGAGCACCTTTGTGCCGACCCGTGTCATAATGTGCATATTGCAGACAACGTACTCGGAGTCGGTAATTTCGATACCGATTTTTGCAATATCGGAACCAACGGGTCCCATCGAAAAGGGAATAACATAGAGGGTACGCCCTTTCATGCAGCCCTTGTACAGCGCACTCATTGTTTTTTTGAGTTCAACGGGATCCGTCCAGTGGTTTGTAGGGCCGGCATCATCTTCTTTTTTTGACGCGATAAAGGTTCTGCTTTCTACACGAGCGACATCGGAAGGATCGGAACGGAACAAAAAGCTGTTCTTCCGCTTTTTTAAGGGAGTCGCCAGTTTTACATCAACCAATTTTTTCATCAGCCGGTCATATTCTGCCGTCGAACCGTCACACACATATACGCTATCCGGTGTACACAGCGCCGCTACCTCATCAACCCATTGACGAGCTCTTGTATGTTTGAGCGTATCTATCGTCATTATTTTTCCTCCAAATATATAACGTGTTTGTATATCGTTTACATTTTATAGTATACATTATAGATGATAATCGAAATATCGGGTTTCTGCAACATTTTTCTCTATTTGCACAGCCCTTTTTAACAATGGTAGTTTTTCCCGCTTAACCTCATATATTCCCTTCTATAACAACCCTAGACAGAGCTTAAAGATATATAGTAATCTAGCGTTCATTCCAATGGAAAGGAGACTAGTTTATGAAAAAACTACTCACATTACTGCTTGGCGCAGCTCTTTGCGCAAGCTTATCGGTTTCCTGCGCGAAAAAAGAAAGCAGTCAAAATATTTTGACTGTTGCTGCAAGTCCGGAACCTCATAAAGCACTCTTGGAGCTTGTAACGGAGGATCTTGCAAAGGAAAATATTACGCTCAAGGTTACCGAGTTCACCGACTATGTAACCCCCAACGATGCGGTCGAAACGGGCGAACAATTCGCAAACTTCTTCCAGCACGTTCCCTATATGGATACTTTTAACAAGGAACATGGGTACCACCTAGTCAGTGTAGGAACGGTTCATATTGAACCGCTTGCGCTGTATTCAAAAAAATACGGAAACCTCTCCGAATTTAAAAGCGGCGATACCATTGCCATTCCGAATGACCCGACAAACGAAGCGCGGGCATTGTTATTGCTTGAGTCCGCACATATTATCACCTTGCGTGAGGGCGCAGGTTTAGCGGCTACTCCGCAAGACATTACCGCAAATCCTTACAACTTACAGTTTAAGGAAATTGAAGCAGCAACACTCCCGCGCGTGCTTGCAGATGTCCAAGGAGCTGTCATCAACGGAAACTATGCTATCCCGGCAGGTCTTTCCGCTGCAAAAGACGGTCTGCTTGTTGAAGGAAAAGACTCTCCCTATGCGAACGTGATTTCGGTTAAACAGGGAAATGAGAACGATCCGCGCATCAAAGCATTGATAAAAGCGCTGCAAAGCGATAAAGTACGTAAGTATATTACGGAAAAATATCCTAACGGAGAAGTTGTCGCGGCATTCTAGGAATGTAATTACAAGCCTCTAAAAAGGATTGATTTTTAGAGGCTTTCTTATTTATCGGCTGCGGTTCAACGGTTGACGGCTAGGCATCCCCTACGAAAGAGAGGTTGATAAAATGAACGTACAACAGAAAACGTATAATTTTATAAAACGCACTATGGTGATCCTTACAGTGTTACTATGTGCATCGGGAGTCATCTATGCGCAAGAAAAGGCGGATGCGCTGAAGTTATACCGCACCGGACGCAGCTTAGACAGTGCGGGGCGAACAGAGGAGGCAAAAACGTCATATACGGCGGCAGTCGATGTATGCCTTGCCGAGCTCCGCCAAAACCCGCGCAATATGGAATCATACACTGTCTATACGTGGTCGCTGTTCCGTCTGCATAGATACCGTGAAACGGTAACAGTCTGCAACGAGGCGCTTAAAATCGCGTCGGATGTGCGGATTATCGAAACATTAGGAGAAGCCTACTTTTATCTCAACGATTATAAAGAGTCCCTCCGCCAAATGGAACGGTATATCGATATGGCGCCGACCGGAGAGCGGGCAAGCATTGCCTACTTTTATGTCGGCGACATTTACCGCTTAACAAAACGTTATCAAAAGGCTGATATTGCCTATTCCGCAGCAGTGCATTTGGAACCGTCGAATTCACTGTGGTGGTACCGGCTTGGTCTTGCCCGCGAACTGGCAGGATATAAACAAAGCGCACGGGATGCATTCCAACGGGCGCTTAATATACGGAAAGATTATAAAGAAGCGGCGGAAGCTCTCGCCCGCGTACAGCTGTAAAAAACGCACATCTATGGATAAATATACTCCCGCTGCGGCGGCTCGATCTTTTTTACCGTTTCTACAATAATAAGCGGATCAAAACTATCCTTATACGGCTTTTTTGACAGCGTACCGATAACCTCAATCCATTCGCCCTCGGTAAGCGCTTGAACATCACTCCACTGCGCAAGGACACCGACCGGCTGCATATCGGCAGCACAGCATGTCATCATCATACGGGCTAAGGCGAATTCATCCTTTTCGAACAATTCCCCATCCTTCCACACAGAGCCGGTTGCCGTGATTTTCTTTCCAACCCATGCATCGGGCTTTGTATACAGCTTGGTAAGCCATTGCGCAAACGTATCGCTGTCCATAACGATACCGCCGTCTGCACTCGGTATGTTCCGTTCTGCAATGGCAGAAGTAGCGGAAGATGCTTCCGTAGGAGACACAGCAACAGAAGGCAGCACAGCACCGGAAGAGGCGCTTGCCCGAGCATCACCGGCGGAAGGCAATGCAGCAACAGGCGCAGCTGTAATGGAAGAACCCGCAGTCCCTTCACCGAGCGAGCCGGTATACGCAAATTGAGAAAATCGCACCACTGTTCCCAATGCCGCTGACATACCAACCAAGGCAACGGCAAAGACGGCAATACCGAAAACACCTGCGCGTCCGCTGCGGACGTCTCCTACAGGACGATCAAAAACAACCGCAGAATAGCCACTCGTATGCAATGAGGTATGCCGCTGCGATTCCTGTATCACTTGTTTAAATTTGAGTATGCCGATAATAAAAAATACCGCCGCTGATAATAACAGCACGGGTATATGCCGCTCATGCACATAGCGGTATACCGAACCGGAAACAACGACGCCGATAAAATACAGCGCGAAGCCGAAGAGGATTACCGTCTGCACCATATCTTGAAAGCGGGTGTTTTTGGTGTATTGTTTTATCATTTTCACAGCGGCCTCCCTAACTATCTTGCAATACGCAAAACCGGCAGTTTATTTGTTTGCAGCGTTTTCATTCGTATTCGCGAACTGGAAGGCAGAATTTAAAATCACGATATTTTTTTCAAGATCGCCTGTTGTACGGACGCTGTTATCATCAAAGATAAAAAGCGCTTCCGTATCGGGAAGTCCAGCAAGCAGTGCAGCAGCCTTCTCATAGCCGAGCACAAAGCACGCTGTTGACAAAGCGTCCGCGTCGGTTGCCGAATTGGAAAAAACAGATACCGCAATCATAGTACTCCGCACCGGATATCCGGTTGCAGGGTCGATAATGTGATGATAGCGGACGCCATCCTGCTCAAAATACCGCTCATAGCTGCCGGACGTAGAAATACTGCGGCTTTCAATCGGAGCGGAAATAACCGGCTGCCCCTGCCGGACACGCGGATCCCGAATACCGATATTCCAGCGCTTGCCGTCCGGCCGGGTTCCCACAACGGAAATCGTACCGCCGATATCGATGACGGCGTGCACAATCCCAGCCTGTTTCACGATGCGGGTAAGCTCATCGGCGGCAAACCCTTTTGCAATCGCCCCTAAGTCAAGCTTCATCCCAGCCTTTCTCAGAAAAACCGCTGCGCCGGTCAGCTGTACATCCTTATAGCCGGTACTGGAAAGCGCCGCCTGAATA
This sequence comes from Treponema sp. OMZ 838, assembly GCF_000775995.1. Classification (NCBI taxonomy): domain Bacteria; kingdom Pseudomonadati; phylum Spirochaetota; class Spirochaetia; order Treponematales; family Treponemataceae; genus Treponema; species Treponema sp. OMZ 838. Next base: position 353,121 of record NZ_CP009227.1, read on the forward strand.
TCCTGATCTTCGGGCTTCCGCGCATTCTCGAATCCGATATTCCAGAGCTTGACCACGCTGCCGATAACAGGATTGAACGCACCGTCCGTCTTTTCGGCAAAAAACACAGCACGTTCAAACAGCGGGTATATATCTGCCGGTACATTAACTGCGGATATACCGGACGCCTTATTGATATCGATAAGCGTAGAGCTGTCGGCATTTGCGCTTAAATGCCGTTCAAGCTCCTCAAGCCGTTGTGTACAGGTTTGAAGTAGGGCTTCGGCTTCCGCCTGCGGCATTTCCGTAAATAGTTGGATGTTACACACGGTTCCAAGCGCAAACACAGTACGGCTTTCTTTTCTAACGGCAGGCTTACAAGAAGCAAGCAACAACACAATCAAGAGAAAAAAACAATGCTTTTTCATTTCGATTTCACATACCTTGCACGGATAAGCCGTACTATTTTAACGTACCGGCAAAAAGCTTGAGGTACCGATCCACTTGATATCCCGACTTATGGATTGCTGCAGAAAATTCCGCATCAAACCGGCAATATTTTTCTACCGAAGCGGCAGTTTTCTTCATACACTCAGCCTGTTTAACCGGCCGTGCTGCGGAAAGAAAAAGCATCGCTGCCATATCGTCGGCAAGCAACTCTCCCGATTCACGGTTAAACCACTTAATGCCGTCCCATTCATGAATACCGAGCCGGATCATGACATTAGGATCCTGCGCCATCCGGTTGACAATACCGGTTCTGCGGATAGCTTTCTTTCCGCGGGCATTATGCACATAATAGAGATACTTTACCGTATCGGCCTTATTTTCAATAGGATCAATATCAAAGCCCTTTGAACGAACCAGTGCCGCAAGCTTTTCGTCGAGGTGCAAAAAGGCAAAGAGCCTTCCGATATTTTCTTCCATCTTGTAATAGACAGCAATATCTTCAACAGCCATAAGGAACACCGAACCGAACGATACGAAAAGCTGCGAAGCCGTTCCGCACATTTTATGAATAAAGACGGTTACGGCAGGTGTCATCGCAGTCAGCGGCATTTCCCGTACCAGCAAACCGGAAGCCGAGAGGAGAAGCCGATACATACGCGCCCGGAACAGAGCCAATAACCGCTTTACGGATGTTTTAGCTGCCGGAACTTTCTCTTCAAGGAATTGTGCAGTCTCCTCACTGCGGTACGTTTCTTCTAAAGCGGTCAAAAAAGCGGCAGCTAACGGTTCAAGCTTGTTGATAAACGAATGTATCTTTGACTCCGTTTCGCGCGGGGTTTCAGTATGCTTACAATCCTTTACCAGCTGCATACAATCTTGCATTGTCTCTTTTGACACGCACGCAGCAAGCGCATCATAGAGCTTCTTAAACTTGATCTCGTTGATTCCCATCGCAACATCTGCAATACCGCTGCCGTTGAGTTTTTCATACAACTTTTGATACTGTCCGTCCGGAGTGTCGGTTACCTCATAGATGTTTAAAAACACCTGTGTTTCAAAACCGTTGAGAGCAGCAAACAAACCGTGTTCCGCAATCTCGCTGTTTTTTCTGATAAACCATAGTTTTGAACGCTGTTCTTGAAAAATGACAAACCGATCCGCAGTAACCGTCAACTGCAAGCCTTGCGCAAGCGTCCGCTGTACCAGCCGTTTTTCATCATCGGCTTCCTTAACGGCATAAGCAACAGACATATTGATCCAGCCGGCAGCCTGTTCATATTTATTATTATAGAGAATGAGGGATCGGGAATCCCCGTGAACATTCGACCACGCAAAGACATTTTCGTTTACCTGTCCATCCGTCCAGAAATCATAGAGCAGGAAGTTCTCTACACCGGAGAACAGACGGCGAAGCCGCATCAGCGGGAAAATTTCCCTACAATGCCGCTCAACAAGACCGGTGTTTACCTGCTCATCGTAATAAGCACGGCGGTATTCCATACCGTATTTTTCTTCAAAGCCTTCAATCTGTCCGTGCCCGAACATCGGCAGTCCCGGCATCGCAACCAGCATGGTACAAACGCCGAAGTATTTATCATCCCTGCCGAACTGCGCCACAGCGGTTTCTTCATCGGGATTATTCATAAAATTGACATAACGCTTTAATATTTGCGGGTCGAACTCAAGGGTGTTCTTGATAGTCAACCGGTATTGTGCATTATCTTCCCGCTTGAGCATATTCATAAATGCGGAATTATAGACACGGTGCATACCGAGTGTTCGGACAAAATAGCCTTCCATCATCCAAAAGGCTTCTGCCAACAGAAGCGTATCGGGCGCTTCAGCTGCACAGCGGTCTACTACCTCACGCCAAAACTCTTCGGGAAGCCGCTTTTGGAACTCCTCTGTAGAAAGCGCAAAACGGGAACGGCTTGCGATATCCCCTCCCCTGCCCGGCTCAGGATACCACAGCCGCCGGATATGCTTTTTTGCCAGTACCATTGCCGCATCGAAGCGGATAATCGGAAAATTCCGTGCAACGTGCAAAATCTTTCTGATAACCTCTTCACGGGCTTCGGGATTAAGAAAGTCAATCTGCGCGGTATCGTTCCACGGCAGCCCTGTTCCGTCATTTCCGTGGTAAATATATCGGGTATCGCCGGTATGGTGATCGACCCGCTTAAACACCACGGCGCAATCCGTCTTTGAATAATAATGGTTTTCAAGATAAATACCGACACGGGAATCGTGAGAAAGATTTTCACCGTCAAAGCTATAGCCCGGAAAGGGACTTTCGCGGGTTTGTATAAAAAGATCAGGCCGCTCAATAACCCACTTTGAATCTATACCGGTATGGTTCGGCACCATATCCGCGGCAAGCCGAATACCGCGTGCACCGGCGCGTCTGCGCAGATTTTCAAGCGCTTCCCATCCGCCGATTTCACCGGCTATTTCATAATCCATCAAACTGTAGGCACTCGCTGCCGCTTCCTGATTCCCGCATATCTGCTTAATCCGTGCGCTTGCAGGGGAACGTTCCCACACGCCGATAAGCCACAGTGCGTTGAAGCCCGCTTCCGCAAGGATGTTAAGCTCTTCATCGGGAATTTGATCGAGGCGGGTAATAGACCGCTGATACTTTTTGCTGAGCTGATCCAGCCACACCAACGTGCTTTTGGCAATCATCACAACGTTCGGCATCCACTCGCGGTCGGCGCTGAACCGTTCATACTCCTGGGTCAGGTCTTCAAAATGATACGCGTCGGCTCCGCCACTTCCGCATCCTTGCCATGCAGCTTTTTCTTCTTCGGAAAGGATATCCTGACTTGTTAAGAGCCTGCCGATAAACTCGCTGAGCAAATCGAGCCAGTGCATTTTGATATATTCAAGCTGCCCTTTCAAACTGAACGGCGCATAAGAAACAGGCGCTTTAAGCAGCGAAATCAGATCGATTTTTTCCGGACCGAATACCTCATTTTGGGATGACCATTCGCAAAGGCTGTTCCAAAAACAATTATACGCAGGATTCGCTGCGAGCTGTTCATCGGTAAAAAGCGGATAAAAAGGTTGGAAGGCAGGATTCTCATTTGCAAGTTTACAAAGAATCAATTCTTCAAACGCACGGTATTTATTTTCAATACCTGATACCGGATCGGTATTGCCGAACCAATCCTCGACGGACATTGTTCCGCCGTACACTTCGGCAGGAGGAAATTCCGTGCAAAATTCGAGTAATAAATCGTCGAGGTCGGGCAACTGTTCCTTTGCGAGCTCCGCTTGCACAAATTCATAGCCGCTGCTAAAAAAATCGGTACGTACATCCCGCCGATAGAGCCGGCACATATAATGGAATATTTCATCGATGAGTCCCATCGCATTCAGTTGTCCCGCCTTTAAATACTGCTCGGCGCGCACCGGCATACCGAACGCACCCGATTCGACAACTTCGTTATACTGAAAAGTAAACGCATAAATATCGTTGATATTCCGTATGATTACATTTCCGGTCGATGAAAAAAGCGTTTTTGAAAACCGGCATTTTGTACGTATATTGCGGTTGATATGAAATTCCATCGTTTGAAGAAAGCTATCGGCATACACTTTTTGCATAAAATATCCTCGTATTCTTCAATTATACGCTGAATATCCGAAGATGTGAAGATGCCGACAGACTAGCGTTTTTCGCCATCATAGGATATACTAACACCGCAGTATGTTGCAGGAGGTTTTACTATGGACAAGCAAAAAATAGAACGGATGCGCACCGGAAAAGGATTCATCGCAGCCCTCGATCAGAGCGGCGGCAGCACGCCTAAGGCCTTAGCTGCCTACGGTGTTGGGGGCGATGCTTACTCAAATGAAAAAGAGATGTTCGATATGGTGCATGCCATGCGGACACGGATTATCACCAGTAAAGAATTCGATAAAAAACATATCCTTGGTGCTATTCTTTTTGAGCAAACAATGGATCGCGATATAGAAGGTATCCCGACGGCAGATTATCTGTGGGATAAACGCGGTGTTCTTCCGTTCTTAAAAGTTGATAAAGGACTTGCAGACTTAGCTGAAGGCGTTCAGATGATGAAGCCGATGCCCGATTTGGAAGCATTGCTGAAGCGCGCCGTACAGAAGCACATCTTCGGAACAAAAATGCGTTCGGTGATAAAGGAAGCAAATCCTGCAGGCATCAAAAAAGTTATCGACCAGCAGTTTGAAATCGGACTCCAGATCGCAAAGCACGGGCTTGTACCGATTATCGAGCCGGAAGTCGATATTCACAGCCCCGATAAAGCAAAGTGCGAAGAGATTCTGAAAACGGAAATCCGCGAGCACATTGCAAAACTGCCGAAGGATGTACTGATTATGCTCAAGCTCAGCATTCCGACGCAGGCAGACCTGTATAAAGAATTTATTGACCATCCGCAGGTTGTACGTGTCGTTGCGCTTTCGGGAGGCTACAGCAGAGAAGAGGCTAATGCCTTGCTGGCAAAGAACCACGGTATGATCGCGAGCTTCTCCCGCGCCCTTGCTGAGGATTTGCGTGCACAACAGTCGCAAGAAGAATTCGACAAAACGCTCGCGGCCGCAATTAAGGGCATCTACGACGCTTCGATTACATAATCAACCTTCCGCATAAGAAAAGGCAATTCATAATTAAAAATTATGAATTGCCTTTTCTTTCTCCTACAACCTCGCCGCAGAGACAGAGAGCGGGAATCATTTAATCTAACCACTGATATCTTTAACGAAAAAGTTCTGAATTATCACTCCCTTTTTCAAGCTGTTTTTCTACCGGTGATGCTATAGGGGATAAACAGGACAGATTTTTAATGACGGTACAACAAAAATAATCGCAAATAGTACAGCTGCCGAACATGCCGAAAAAGAGTTAAAAGCTTTTTTATCGTATATGAACAGGAAACCACCGGAAACTGCATTTACCAAACAGCTTGACAAGCGAGTAAATGAAACCAAAGAAGACGAAGAAAAATGGAGGGAGTATATGTTATTAAAATCATTTGAAATGGATGCACGTAGAGCAGGCATCGCCGAAGGTATACAGCAAGGCATACAGCAAGGTTTTGCCGATGGCTCTTACCGGAAAGCACTTGAAACGGCAAAGATTATGCTCGAGCGAAACTATCCACCGACAGAAATTTGTCTGATGACAGGGCTTTCAAAATCTGAAATCGAAAAACTATAATCCAATCGGTCGGTGGTAAAACTTACCACTAACCTTTTCCGCACTGCCGGATACCGGTGCTTGCAGGAAGCGTCATAACCACCCAGTCTCCGATCAATGCGCCGGAGGTACCGATACTCGTTGTCCACGATTATCATTCACCCATATATCGCTGCTCCAATGCGCATCGTATATATTGAGGAGGCTGAAAGAGCCTTCTAACATACCTTTAACCTGCGGCACTATGGTCAGCACATCTACCGCGTTGCTACTCTGACAGGGGGTCAGAGATTCCAAGCAGCAGCGAGATTTGTTTTGTGCACAAATCTCGTCGTTAAGCAGTTGTACACGGATGTACAACTGCTTAACAGTCTATTTCAAAAGGCTTACGGAAGGACTTCAGCAATCCTAATTAAAAATTCATAATTTTCCCCATTTTTTTAGCCATTTTTGCATCCGTGCTATATATAAGAGATATATTCACAGAGGTAAAAGATGAACGACACAATGACCCTCACTCTTAAAAACGATTATTTATTCAAGCTCTTACTCGGCTCGGAAGAGAACAAAGCCTGCTTGCAGGACTTCCTTGAATGTGTTCTGGATATGCCGACCGGTATGATTACCGACCTCGAACTGCTGGATAAGGAACTTACCAAAGATGCGATCACCGATAAGACCGGTATTCTCGATGTTAAACTTCGATTAAAAGACGGAACAGCAATCGATATTGAAATTCAAAACTCTTGGTCTGCCGAATTTATTCCTCGAACACTGTTCTATTGGGCTAAAATGTACATTGAGGGCTTTAAAGAGGGTGAATCATACACCAGCCTTACAAGATGCATTGCCATCAATCTAATCTCACAAGGATTTAAGCTCAATAGAGAGATGCACTCTGGCTATAGCATACAGGAGCAGAATAGCTATCAGCCGCTCACTGATTTATTAGAGATACACTTTCTAAACTTATCGGCAGTAAAAGGAGCTGAGATACGGCAAAGTATCACTACCAAAAAACAGGAAAAGCTGCTAAACTGGTTACGGTTTATAGAAACGGACGACAAGGAGGAAAGAGCAATGTTAGCAATGACCTCTCCGATATTGCAAATACTAAATGAGAAAATTGATGTTTTGAGTCTAAGTCCTGAGGAGCGGAAGCTGTATGAATCGAGGATGAAGCTGAAAAGTGACATTGCAACTATTTCTGAAGTGCAATTCAAGGCAGGAGCCGAATGGGGTCTTGCGGAAGGTAAAACCATCGGTCTCGCAGAAGGAGAAGCAAGGGGACGCTCCCAAGGTTCCCGCCAAAAAGCGCTCGAAACAGCACGGAACCTTCTGCAACTCGGCTTATCTATTCAAAATATTGCAACAGCAACCGGCTTAAGCCGCGAAGAGATTGAAAAGCTGTAATTCATTCAATGGGGGAAAATAATTAAAAATTAAGAATTATTTTCGATTATTTCTTGATTATTTTTTTTCATACTATCTTTTTACCTCAGCCAAAAATACTCGACCAATATCCATTTAACTTGCTATGGTATCCACCGATACTTTCTAATCATATCTTCTTCTTTTGTTTCAAATTTTCTTTTATCTTTCTGCACTACTTTTTTTAATAACCATCCACCATCTTTTCCTGCTTCATCAACGGGATCGGCTTTTTTTAAATTATTATGCTTTTCCCATAATTTAATCATAGGTGTATCATTCCAGTAGTAATTATCACCTCCCATTAAATCACGTAGAGAGAACCATTCATTTTTTCTATTTTTACACCAACAATACACCGCACCTTGCAGAAAGTTTATAATATCTCTTTCTTCATCAGCAGAGATTCCTGAAACCGCTCGTAATTCATTGTTACCGATTGTTATCATGTTTTCCTCACTTTTGCAAACCCTTTTATCCGAACGGCTCGGAACACCGCACCATTCATATAAAAAGCCCGGTAAGTGCTGCATACCAGGCTTTCAATCATCCCCGCCACGGATGGCGGTGGTTCTCTCAGCAGTAGCGATATTTTGGCTTTGCCAAAATTCGCGTTCAAAAATTGACAAGGAGGTCAATTTTTGAACTTGCCACGGACGGCGGTGGTTCCATGCAGTAGCGAGATTTGTGCTTGCGCACAAATCTCGCGTCCAAGAATTGACACGGATGTCAATTCTTAGACAGCACCGCCATTTCGTAATTCTTTGTTGTAAAGTACGCGGCAACAACCTTATTTGCATAATCACCGCTCGAAGGTACACCCTGACAAATCGTGTACTGCTGAATACCGTTGCTTGCGGGAACAGTCATTACAACCCAGTCACCGGTAAACTTATTGTTTACCACACCGGTTTTTACCGTACCATCGGAACCGATGCCGTCTTTCAGCCATGCAATACGTGCTGCATTTTTGGAACCGTAAAAACCGTTATGATAGTAGCTGATGTACGGAACCTGCTTGGTGCCTTCTTTACGTACACCTATTTTAAGGAATGTCCCCGGATTCATATGGGTATCGACTGTAGCAACTTTAAAGTCTGTAGAAACAGGCTTTGTTGTCCCTTTTACTTTATCCGGCGGCAGGTAGGCGTATTTTACCCCGCCTTTACTGCTTGAATAGTAACCGATATGCAAACCGTCCTCATCATCAATTACCACATCAACATAGAGAGGTGCACCGCCGTCAATCTCAACCGCATGAGCCTGCCATTCGTTTGTTTTACGGTCTCCTCCGACACCCGGAGCCGTGTAGCTTGCACCCATATCGCGATAGCTGTATACCAATCGGGAACCCGTTGCATCATACCATACGGCAACAGCACGATTTGTAGAAGTCAGTCCCACCGCAGCATACAAGCCGCTTTTATAAGTTGTGGAATCGGCCGTATCTGCAATGATTTCATACCCCTTGGCGGAACCGGATTTTTTGGGTGAATCGGGATCGCTACCGACACCATTGTTGCCGACATTGTAGGCAATTCCACCAGTTATGGCAGTTCGTGTGCCGCTTACTGTCGGTACACTTGTTTCTACATTGATAACCGTTCCAAACCTAAATTTAACAGCCGAATCATCTTTCATATTTCCGTCAAAATAAACCATGGCAATTTTAGCAGGATCAGCTGTTGTACCTCCACCGCGTACGGCTATCTTCGGAATACGTACACGGTTTACATCATATACATTTGTCAACTCATTGTCGCAGTTTTCCAATCGTGTTTTATTCATACCTAAGCTGTAGTTAGAACTATTAGAAGGTTGTTGGAAACAGAACGAAAAACCTGTACTCTGACCGGTAGCGCGATCTGTATCTGTAGCACCCAAGTAGGGATTACCATTGCCATCATATCCTATCATTGTATTCTGGAATTTACTATAACAAAACTCCCAGTCATCTGATGCCGTTACTGTACCGTTCTTGCTAATTTTAGTTGAAAGCCGCATAGCATCCCAACCACCGCTACCGATCGTGCGTAAGTTTCCGAACGCCAGATAATAGTTACTTTCCTTATCCATCACGAACTGCGGGCTTTCCATCGCATTGTTATTGATAATGGGTTCCATCTTCCATACAAAAAGCTTGCGGTTTGCATTGAGGATATCGTTATTAATTCCGTTATCCTCAAGATTGTACGGCTTGGTAATATCCACCTTGTTGTTTATCGAATCGATACTGTTTACGCTAACCTTCAGTTCGTCGCTTGTACTGGTAGAAGAATCAAGATAAATACTTTCGAGTGCATTGCCTAAATCTCGAGTTCCCAAAAAAGCATTTCCATAAGTGCTATTATGCTTAAGGTTAAAACCCTTTATATGTATTTTTCTTTTTTCTTTTTCTGCAGAAGATTCGGTTGTTTCCCCAGCCCGTACCGGATATTCGCCGGTCGATGCACGTGAGAAAGCCCCTTTAAATCCGCCGTCTGCACTTGTTAATCCCGTTACTACCTCCGTTATATATGGAACAACGTTGACCTTTGTTTTAGGCTTGTTTGCAGTATAAGCGTACATATAAACTTCATCTGCCTCAATCGGAACATCATCTTCAAGGGTTGCCGTATTACCTGTTACGCTTCTTATACGTGTGAGGTATTGCGTTTCTCCTTTTGTAAACACAACAAACTGTCCGGGCTTTTTATTTGCGAAAACAGCGTTTTCTGCAGATCTTTTTTCAGTCCGGGTAACGCCTGTTGTTTTGGCTGTAGTCACTCCGGTGTCGGAAAATGTCGTTGTTCCATCGTTAGCCGTTACTTTAATGTCTTTCGCAAGCCCTACGCCCGCTTTTTCAGTGTCCCAATCAATCTGCCATGTAACGTAATAGCCAAGATAGTCGGCACCGAGTTTTTTTACCTTTAATACAATACCATCTGCCGAAGTTATTGTTCCAGCCGTCCACGGCCCATTGCCGGAAAGCGCAGCTGTTAACGTTTTACCGGATACCTCAGCTGTAATTGAATCAATTTTAATATTGTCATACGCAAACCCGCGGATTGTAACCTTGCCCGAAACGGAAGGGTGATCGTTGCCTAAACTGTTAATCTTTGCAATTTCCACATGTCCGTTAGCACGGCTGTTTTGATACAATGAGTTGTCGTCCTCCTTATTCCAGTGGAACGGAAGAATGACCACCGTCGGCGGTTTAGTATCGATAGCTTCAAAGAGCGTATTGATTTTAACTTCAGCAAAAGAACTCTTTCCAAACGGAGCTGTGCCGGTCGGTGAACAGTCGTGTGCACTATCCCACAATTCCAGCGTCAATTCTTTGGTTGTTTCGCCTGTAGTATTACCGATCGTATTCAAATTGGCTGGGGTCAATGTTATGATGCCGCCGTTGCCGATATTTTGCATATCATGCCCGGCTAAAACAGCATTGTTGTATTTCAGACTGTATTTAACCTGTCCCTGTCCGCCGTCAAAATTCACCTTTATTTTCGAATTGGTTTCATTTTTAAAAGCAAATGCACTGCTGGTATAATTCGCGGTAAAGTCGAGATTAGAATCTACGTCTATATTCTTGAGGGCTTTGTTCACATTATTATTTGCGAACTCGACAGCACTTCCTCCTATGTCAGTAACGAGCGTTATTGTCTTTACCTTTATCGGCTTATTTTTTACCCGCACATCGACAGGAGGAGCATTATATTCATTACCGCTCTTGTCGGTTATCTTGTAATGCAACGTTCCCTTCCCGTCTTTAAGCGAATCGAGATTTATCTGTCCTTTCCAAGTAACCTGCCCGCCAAGCTGCCGCGTTATTTTATTTGTATTATCGGTTTCGGTTATAATCGTGTGGGCTGTTGACCCATTATCTACCGTAACCCATGCCTCAACTTTTGCAACACCGGAACCGTCGTCATTCGCAACGCCTTTTACGATCCACGGACTGGAGGAGCTTTCATTATATATCAAGGTTTCCGGTTTATAGAGGATATAGTTGTATTCTTTAGTTGTTGTCGAAGGAGTAAAACTCACCGTACTTCCCAATACGCTTGTTACTGTCAATTCAGTATTGTTGGCTAATATTTTGCACCCCGCACCCGAAGATGTGTTTGCTCCCAAGTCCCGTAATTTATCGGCAAGAGCAGCATTTGTAACCGAAGAATCGCCGAAGTACCCGCTGTTGATATATAAGCCCGAGCCGAAGAAACCTGTCGGGGCAGTCGTATCAAATCGGAATGTAAACGTACTATCAGACTTTAGACCTGTAGTTGTATCTTCTGTAATTTCAACCTTGATCGAAAAATCATTACCCGACATACCGCTTATATTAAGCGGTATGCTTAACGTATAGCCCGAAACACCACCTGCACTATAAGGTGTAAGCCACCCTGTGGGCGCCGTAGCTTTCGTATACGATATACCGCCGCTCATTTTGCTTGAGGTAATTTTAACCTCTTTTATTCCAGACGGATCGGTCAATTTTGCCGTAAGCTTTTTGCCACTTCCAATCCACATATTCGTTTCGTAATTTTGTGGTGACGGCGGCATCGAAATATTTTCGATTTTTACGTCGGTAATTAACGGAGCATCTTTATCAACGATTATTTTTACCGGTGTCGTCCACTCGCCCCACCGATCGCTGTAGTTCTTATTTTTTGCACGGAATCTGAAATACAAATCTTGCCGCTGAGATGTACCGTTAAACGCGCCGTTTCCATTTATTTCAAGCCGCCACTCAGATCCTTTTTCGCCAGGCCCGGAACCTGTTCCCGGGACACGCTGTCCGTTTCCGCCTTGATACCAATTGGCATCATACCCACCTCCGCTTGTTCCGAAGGTCATGTTCGCCTGATTGGTAAAATCAGTGGTCTTTGAAAACTGTACATATACCTCACCGACAGCGCTTGGTCCGCCGGTAACAGCGCTTGCCGTACCGAAAATTTGTATAGTACCGCCGACAACAGCATCTGCTTGCGGAGAAAGTACTCTTACTACAGGCTTCGTTCCGTCAGAATTAAAAAGAATTTCTTTTACATGAACCTTTGCATTACCGAGCATATCTTCACTACGGATATAAAGCGGTACTTTATAGTAAGAACTCGTGCCGACTTGGGTTCCGTAATTTTCCGGATGAGCACTCATCGTATCCAAATCAACATCCACGTTCCATGACCCCTTTGTAGAAGTGGTCATATTCTGCCAACCTGAATCGGTGAGCGCAGGTGTAGAAGACTTTTTACCCAGTATATATTTTGTACCGGCCTCTTTAACGCTCGATCCTGTTCCGTCGGTAATAGTGCCCGAAATAGTGATTTTCCCCGCTTGCGGGTCGGCAGGAAGAGGGTAGCTTATATCAGCAGTGGGCGGTGTTTTATCAATCGCAAAATCGGTTTTATCCGCATCGGTTGAACCTGAACCCGCCTTAACCAAAAAGTGAATTTCATGGTCGCCGTCGGACAGGCTGCTTACATCAATTGTAGCCTTATATTTATGATCGCTCTGATCTGCGGGATCAGCTTTTGTAAGCACTGTCGCTGGGTACGGACTGGTGGGTACAGATCCACCTATATTATAATAAACAACACCCGTTGAATCGATGCCGGTAACAGCGGCAAAGATTTCAAAATTCCCTTTTTGGAAACCTTGCGGGCGAATCGCCCGTATACGCGGCCCGTTTCCGACGGCAAGAAAATTTATGATGTATATACCGTCGTTCACGGAGTTGGAATCGTCGTACGCTTCAAAGGTATGTGTGCCTGAAGGATGCGTATCTGTGCCTTTAACTTTTAAGGCATAGTAACCTTCGCCCCAATCGGGATTGAAGACACAGGTTATGCGTAAAGACCCGCCTTCTACGGTGATATTGTTTGTATTTGCCAAATCGGAAAACTTTACAAGTGTTTTTTCTTCAAGGTTTGTGCCGGTTTTAAAGCTGTCTTCTGCAGTGCCGGTTCCGTTCCACTTTGCCAATACAATTTCAATATTGCTTTCTTTATACTGTGCAAGAGCGGCTCCTTTTACTAATGGAGTGTTATCCTTATTACGGATAAGCTCTACCGAAAAGGAGGTCTCATTTCCGGTTTTAAACAGCATGGAAGAAGTATGCCCCAAATTTAAAGTGTTTTTAGGCAGGTTTTTTACGCCGATAACCTTAAATCCCGGCGATATGCTGGGATCCAGTTTAAAAGTACTCCGCTTTTCTTCCATTTTTGTCATTGCCGATTTAAGCGTGTTTAAGGCGTTCGTATCGCCGCGCAAGGCCAGTATCTTTTGGTCGTGTTCGTTTTTATCCGAACCTTTTTTACCGGCAAAATAGTCGCTGATTACTTCGGGGGTATATCCTTTTGCTATGACATCGATATAAATAGAATCCCACACATAATACCAGTCGGCCTTATTTCCTTCTCCGGACGCACTACCGCCCTTATATTCGCGGGCGTTATCATACAAATATAGTCGGCCTCTAATAGGCTTTGTTCTATCTTGCGCTTGTAAATCATATAAAGGGTTTGTAGGAGATGTGCTGTAAACGGCAATTTTAGCATTTATATTCTTGCCGACATACATGTTTTTTATAGGCGCCGTTCCGTTGACAAGTACTTCAAGTTCTTCTACCGTATTTTGTTCACCTGCCTGCCCGACAACAGAAAAAGTTGCTCCGTATCCGTCTGCCTGGGGCGTTGTCGTTTCATCTTTACCCACAATCGTCGACGGCCGCGACACAATAAATACCGGCGGCGTGTTGTCTATTTTATAGTTCTTGGTAAATGTGGACGTCTTTCCACCCTTGTCGGTAACGCTGACAATTGCCGTATATTCGCCGTCGGGAATGGGATACACTTTTACCAGATCGTGCCCCGGTTCGGTTCCCGTCGATTCGTTGTTTACGCTTATTGTCCACGAGGCCGAAACATTCCCTTTGGAAAATCCTTCGGCTTCATACGCGCGGCTTCTTTCTTTGGTTTCGATATTTTCAAAAACAACCGAAATCGATTGGATACCGTCGTCATCCTTTGCCGTACCCTTTAAAACAAACGAACCCCGTATCGGCGTCTCACCCGCATCAGGATAGGTAATCTCACCGCTCGGCGGAAGAATATCGATCTGACCGCCCAAACCTACATACGGTTTACAGGTAATACCTGCAAGGGCAGTTAATATAATCAGTACAAGAAATACTGCGCGATTCATCTTTTTCATAAGCCTTTTCTCCGCTCCATTGAGCAAGCGTTTCTAACACACTCCGGCGATAAAAACGCACTATAATTTCTTCTGCTTCGCTTCTCTGCGGCAGAGCTTTACCGTCTTGCTTTCACCTCTGAGCGGTAGCGGCATGACCGCTACAACTTTCTGCTATCCCGCTTCCCGTATCGGCAGCAATAGCGCAAAACTTTAATGTTGCCAGTAATAAACTTTTTATACGATTACTTTTTATGGATGACTTTTAGAGGGCGGCAGATTACCGCATATATTACTAAATCTCACTTGATGTATACCGATAATTCAATGCTTTGTCAAGCGCAGTATAAAGAACAAGAATAATTCTTATTTATTTTTATGGCAAAAAATAAAAAACTCGTTTATACTGATAGTAATAGAACAACGCTTAAATCTCAGTGTGTTCATAGATACTTCTCTCGGTTTTTGCGGAATACGCCTCTGCAAATATCATAAAAGGAGGATATATGCCGAAAGTATTATCGATTATCTTGGGAGGCGGAAAAGGAACTCGTTTATACCCGCTTACTCAATCCCGTTCAAAACCGGCCGTACCGTTCGGAGGGAAACACCGTATCGTCGATATACCTATCTCCAACTGTATTAATTCCGGTCTTAGGCAAATTTACGTATTGACTCAATTTAACTCCGCATCGCTGCATCTGCACATTGCACGGGCATACCGTTTTGACAGTTTTTCAAACGGCTTTGTAGAAATCCTTGCTGCAGAGCAAACGTTTGAACATTCAGGCTGGTACGAAGGCACCGCGGACGCAGTAAGAAAAAACTTTACTCACTTTAAAACGCAAGATCCGAAATACTATATCATCCTTTCAGGCGATCAATTATACCGTATGAACTTAAAAGAGTTTTTAGCGCAGCACGAAGCTTCCGGAGCAGACATTACTATCGCCTGTACGGCAGTAAACCGCCGCGACGCTTCCGGATTCGGTATTATGCAGATTGATAAACAATCAAACATCACCGCTTTTATGGAAAAGCCCGGCCCCGATAGAAATATCGATGAATGGAAGATCCCTGCACAGTCGGGTATTTCAGTCGCAAGTCCCGATAAAGAATATCTCGCTTCGATGGGTATTTATATCTTTAATGCAAAGGCGATGGAAGAATGCTTAAACAACAATATGACCGACTTCGGAAAAGAAATTATCCCCGCTTCGATTAAAGATCATAAGGTTTCGGCGTTTGTGCATAACGGTTATTGGGAAGACATCGGTACCATCCGTAGTTTTTACGAAGCAAACCTTGATTTAACGGAAATTACGCCGCAATTTAACTTTTATGATGCGGAAGCGCCGATTTATACCCACTACCGAAATCTGCCGGCTTCAAAAATCAACGGAGCGCAGTTGGATCGTGTTACCTGCAGCGAAGGTTGTGTTATTACCTATGCAACAATTACCCGCTCCGTAATCGGTATCAGAACTATTATCGAATCCGGCAGTATATTGGAAGGTGTTGTCTGTATGGGGGCGGACTACTACGAATCCGACAGCAGCAAGGCGGTAGACGAAAAAGCCGACATTCCTCGTGTCGGTATCGGAAAAAATTGTCATATTAAAAAAGCGATTATCGACAAGAATGCACGTATCGGGCATAACGTATCCATCGGTATGGGGGAAATTCCGCCCGACGGCGACTACGGCTATTATCACGTTGTTGACCGCATTTACGTTATCACCAAGAACGCAATTATCCCCGACAACACCGTCATTTAACAAAAAGGGCAGCCGCTTGCAGTTTTTCCAACGCGGTTGCCCTTCCCTACTGAACTTTTTCTTTATTGTTTTATTTTATATTCCTGCTACTTTTAAACGGCTCGTCTATAACGTCTTTTTAAACCATGTGATCGTTTCGCCGGTAAGGGTATGCAGCATAGTTAAATCGCCGGAAAATACAAGGAACGTATGATCAGCGCCTTCCAGAATAAGGGCACGGCTTTTTTTGTTCTTGGCGCTGTTTACGATATTGACAACACCCATTTCATGATGTACATTATTTTATGGAGTAACCTTTCATGTATTTTGAATGGGACGAGAAGAAAAATAAGACAAATATTAAAAACATGGCATCTCTTTTGAAGAGGCGTGTCAGATATTTACTGATCCGCACCTTCTTCTTATTCCAGATCCATGTGATTCTGAAGAACGGTGGAATGCCATTGGTTTTGTCGAGACTATCCTGTTTGTTGTCTATACAGAGAGGAATGACGGTACACTGAGGATTATATCAGCTCGCAAGGCGAACAAGGAGGAAATAAATGGCTATAAAAACAATGACTTTAGACGAAATTAATAAATCACCTAAACTATCAAAAGAGCGTATAGAAGAAATAATGGCTTTCGATGAAAAATTTGATGATCCTGACTGCCCTCCGCTCACGTCGGAGCAGCTGGCACAAATGAAACCAGCCCATGTGATACATCCAGAATGGTACAAAGTTAAAAAAGCTGATGTTCATATCAAGATTGATATTGATATTCTGGAAGCGTTAAAAGCAGGCGGTAAAGGGTATCAGACAAGAATCAACGAAATTTTGCGTCGTGCTGTTATGCCTCAGTAAATCACTCTTGGGATACATCAATAGGCAGATTTAATAGGGTATGAGTTTGGAAGAGCGAAAAGAACCGTCTTTAATAAAAAGGGCAGCCGCTTACGATATTTCCAACGCGGTTGCCCTTCCTTGCTGAACTTTTCCTTTATTGTTTTATTTTATATTCCTGGTACTTTTAAACGGTTAGCGTCTATAACGTCTTTTTAAACCATGCAATCGTTTCACCGGTAAGGGTATGCAGCATAGTTAAATCGCCGGAAAATACAAGGAACGTATGATCAGCGCCTTCCAGAATAAGGGCACGGCTTTTTTTGTTCTTGGCACCGGCTGCTATCGTCTGCGCTACGGAAGGCAGCACTACATCATCTTTGGAGCCTGCGATGGCTAAAATCGGGGCTTTAATCGCAGCAAGTTCCGCCGGATAATTGATTGCCATTGCATTTTCATAATAAGCGGGGCTTTGTTTAAGCGGCGTCCGCCATGAATAGGTTACTTCATAATAGCCGTTTTTCTTTGCTATTTCGTATTGTTCTTGTTCCCCGCTTTTCTGATCGTAGGCGCCTGCCCATGTAAGCACACTTTTGAAGACATCATTCCGTGCGGCCGCTAAAAGAGCGAGCCTTCCGCCTTGACTCCATCCCATAATCCCGATTCTTTTTGCATCGATATTCTTCAATGCACAAAGATATCGATAGCAGCTCAGAGCGTCTTCGATACCTTTATCATAGGTAAAGTCGATATAATCGCCCTTGCTGTCGCCGTTTCCGATGTAATCGAACCGAATGGTGGCAATACCGGCACGCGCCATTTCAGGCGCAGTGTAATCGTAGGCCATACCTGCCTCATGGCGGTTTGAACCGTTTCCGTGCAGCATCACCACTGCGGGAAACTTTTCGTCGACTTTTCCTTTAGGAAGGGTCAGCGTAGCAGGAATTTCATGATCTCCTGCGGTGATAAATATATCTTGTTCGGTATATTCATACTCTTTCGCACCCGCAGAGGCAAAAACCGGTATCAGCATTGCAGCCGATACACATACAACACAGAGCAATTTTTTCATACTATCTCCTATAAAAAACTGTTGCCGTAGATTGTAGCACATTTAATTACCGCTCTACAATATCGCGCTGCCATGTACAATACTAGGTAAAGGTAGATTACAGTGCTTCAACATCTTCTTTGGTAAGCCCGGTTGCCTGTGCTATTTTTTGTACGGATAAGCCGAATTGCAATAAGTTCTTTGCCGTTTCGAGCGCTTTTTGGCGGGAGCCTTCGGCAAGACCGAGCGATTTGCCACGTTCAAGGCCTTTCCGTTCAGACTCGCTTATCATCGAGAGCCGGTCGCTTTCATATTCCCATGCTGCCTCATACCGCTTCCGTTCTTGCTCATCAAGATAAAAGATGTCCATCACCTTATTTGCCTTCGCCATTACCGGATTTCCTTGTGCGAGCATAGACCGCTCCTCCTTACTGTCTGTTTTGATAAACATAAGCCATTTTTCTAGGCTTGTCAAACTCTCTTTTTGCAGCTTTGTTAAGTCTAAAAAGTGAATCTCCAAAAGCTCATCCAAGAGTGTTTGTTCTTCCGTTTCCCGTATCTGATAGATTGAATGTATCTTTTCGCTCAGCTTAAACGGGCTATTCAGCACATTGATTGCAATACACTTTTTCAACTGCGCATACTGGAAGCCGCTCATAAAATGTTCATGGATCAGTTTAGAACAGTAAAAGATACTGCGTTTAGGATAATAATCAAAATAGGTATTCTGCATCTCTACATCGATTTTACGGCCGTCGCGTAAGCGGATTTTAATGTCGAGCCGCCCGGTTTTATCGTTGTAGAATCGGGGAATCTGTTCGCTATTTTCGATACGGACGTCATCAAAATCATCTTTGCTCAACAGGGTAACCAAAGAGAGAAATTCGATCATGATATCCTTATTCTCTTCAGTACCAAAGAGCTTTTTGAATGCGTAGTCGTTTCGAGCGGTGAAACGCATTGAGCTGTTATGGGATTTGCTCATTTTCACACCTCCTACAGTCCTTATGCGACTTTTGGAGGAAAATGGCTGGAAAAATGCATCATTTCTTAAATTAAATCTAACTGAATATTTAGCATAGTTCATGAACGATAAAAATATCCGGTTATGCTCTATCAATAGACCTGTTCGGTAACTGCGTTGCGAACAGGTCGACGAGTTCTAAATCGCACAAATAGCACGATTTAGAACATCGCATTTCAAGGTAACCTGTCCAGAAACGGAAGTTTCCGAACAGGTTTAATATTGCCATTACGCACCGGTCTTAGTATTATCCTTACGGTATGAGTGAACAAGCGGATGTGCGGGAAGTGCTTCATCAATATGCGCTGTCGGCGCCTAAAACCAGCGGCGTGTATTTGTGGCGGGATGAAAAAGATATCGTTATTTATGTCGGCAAGGCGAAATCGCTCAAGAATAGACTGAGTTCGTATTTTGCGTCAAAGCGGGATATTAAAACCCGTATCCTCGTTTCGCGTGCGCGCCGTATCGAGTATATTCAAACCGATAATGAGTATGAGGCACTGCTGCTTGAAAATAATCTGATTAAAAAATACAAGCCGCGCTACAATATCAATCTCAAAGACGGAAAAACCTATCCCGTGCTCAAAATTACCAATGAACGCTATCCGCGGCTGTACCGAACGCGGCGGATACAAAACGACGGCGCCCGGTATTTCGGCCCCTTTCCCAATGTGCCGGCTGTTGATGACTTTTTGTCGCTCATTAAACGGACCTATACACTGCGGCAATGCAAGCGTCTAAAAAAGCGTAAACCCTGTCTGTATTTTCATATCGGCCGATGCAGCGCGCCCTGTGCGGATAAAATTTCCGAAACCGACTATCGGAAAGATATTGATGAAATTGCGCTGCTGCTTGAAGGAGACTTGAAAAAACCGCTCGCCGAATTAACGGAAAAGATGAAAGCAGCAGCTGCTGCCCGCGAATTTGAAAAGGCCGCCCGTATCAGAGACGGGATGCAAGCAGTACGAGCGCTTCGAGGCCAGAACTCCGTTGAAGATATGGATCCGGAAGCCCGCGACTATATCGGATGGGCGGCGGAGGGAGCGCTGATTACGTTTACCGTGTTTAAAATGCGAGGCGGCAAGGTTGTCGGACGGGACTTATACCGAACGGAAAGCCTCAAAGATGAAGCCGAGGTATTACCCGAATTTCTCATTGCCTACTACACCGACCCGAAGCAGATTCCGCCGCATATCTTTGTGTGTGCGGGACAGGAGTATGAACTCGCGGAGCAATGGTTTGCCGACCGGCTCGGCGTTAAAGTTACTATCACGGCGATTCTGTTGGAAGAGCGGAAACAAGCCGCTGCAACGGATACGGAAAGCATCACCGCTGAGAACGAACATGCATATCATATTGATAACACCGAAGCGGCAGCCGCCGAAAAAACGCCTGTATATGGCGTCGTTACACCTGATGAGACTGATACCACACCGGTATCCGGCAGCGCAAGCGAACCGGAGGTATCAAAACAAACAGTGGCTACATCAAATACCGCAGGTAGGTCGGAGATACCGGAGCGGACGGGAGCAGACCGTCTGTCTCCTTCCGTACTTCGGCGGCATAAAGCGGCGCTTGCAATGGCGCAGTTTAACGCCAAAGAGGACGCTGCCCGCCGCGTAAAGGAACTGGGAGACTTCCCTGCCCTGGAAGAACTCCAAAAGATATTATCGCTTGACCGTCCGCCCCACCGCATCGAAGGTTTCGATATCGCTCATTTGCACGGCAAGTACACGGTTGCAAGCCTCATCTCGTTTAAGGACGGCAATCCCGACAAAAAGAACTACCGGATTTTCAGACTGCGCACTACGGACGGCATTATCGATGACTACGCCTCCATGCGGGAAGCGGTGGCGCGGCGGTATACCCGTTTGCTGAACGAGGCGGCGGAACTGCCCGACCTGATTATGATAGACGGCGGCATCGGACAGGTAAATGCGGCCAAAGCGGTACTCGATGCATTGGAGCTGGATATTCCGCTGGTAGGTTTGGCGGAAAAAAATGAAGAACTCTACCGGCCGCATATCAACAAGCCGATTGTACTGCCGCGGCGGAGCGCAGCCTTACGGGTACTGCAGCGGGTACGCGACGAAACGCACCGGTTTGCCAACACCCGCAACAACCGGTTACGCTCAAAAGAAGAATTGCACTTACAGTTTGAACAGCTGCCCCACATCGGGGAAAAACGGGCTGCGCGTTTGCTGCGCAGCTTTTCAAGTATTGAAAAGCTCGCCGCCGCTTCCGTGGAAGCGGCGGCTGCCGCGGCGCGGATCACGCAGGCTCAAGCGGAAGAAGTGATCGCCGCTGCCCGGGAAACAGCTCTTAAAAATGCCCTATAGGTAATATTTCCGGTGTTCAGGATATACGCCCCGCTCCAGAACACGGTTGACTTGCGCAAGCATCGCATCTCTATCTTGAGGCAGCGTTCCTTTCAGCGTTAAAAAGTTAGAGGCGTGGTTGGAGCGGAAAATCACCGGAGCGGTCATTTCTTCAACATGGATATTCTCTAAAATCAGCTTTAATTCTCTCACAACCTCTTCAATCCCGACAACCGTGTATTTCCCTTCGGCGGCGGTTTTGGTAAGATAGCTGCCGTCCTCAAGCCGCAGCGTGAGCAATCCCGCATACGTCAAATACATTTTGGAGATAATCTCGCCGGTTTTAATCGCATGCTGTGTGTTATCCCGTTCGGCGCCGTTAATCCCTAAAATAAAGGTTGCCGACAGTTCCATTCCCGCATCTTTCACCTTGTTGGAAAGTCTGATCATCTCCGCCGCTGTTGTTCCCTTCCGGATAAACTTGAGCGTTTCATCGTCGCCGCTTTCCACACCGAGATACAAAAGCGTCAACCCCTTTGAAGCCAGCAGCTTCAATTCTTCCGGAGATTTTTGTCTGATATTGAGATGAGTTGCATAACAGGACACCCGTTTGCACTGCGGAATAACGGCAGTAATCGCGTCCAATACTGCGGCCAAGTATTCTGTCGGGGCGGTTAACGCGTCGCCGTCAGCCAAGAACACCTTATCGACACGGCGGTAGTGTTCGGCAAACATGACGAGTTCCTGTTTCACCGTTTCAATCGGCTTAATCCGGAATTCTTTTGTCTGATACATTCCGCAGAACACACAGCGGTTATACGAACAGCCGAGCGTTACCTGCAAGATTAACGAATAAGCCTCGCTCGGCGGACGATACAGCGGATAATCATAAGGATCGTAAAGCGAATAATTCATAAGTACCTATGAGAACAGGAATGTCCCGAAAACATCGTAAAAGAGTTTTCCGAACAGCAAGATAATAACGCAGATCATCAACGGTTTGATAAACGCAGTGCCTTTTTTTATTGCAAACCCCGCCCCGATATAGTTTCCGATGATACCGAATACGGCTGCAGGAATTGCAATGGAATAGACGACCTTGTTGCCGGTTATGACAGCGATGAGTGTTGCATAATTCGATGCAAGATTCATAACTTTCGCATTGCCGGAAGCGGTTTTAAGGTCGTACTTCATCCATGCGGAAAAAACGATAATGGCGATGGTGCCTGTTCCCGGACCGATCAGTCCGTCGTAGAAGCCGATAAGCAGACCGGTACACGCAGCCAAGACAAACGCTTTCTTTTTTGGAATCTCGGCCGACTGATTCTCCGTACCGAAGTTGCGTTTAAATAAAAGAAGCACGGCGACAATCGGGAGAACAATAACCAGTACGGTTTTAAGCGTTTCCTGATTGATCATCAATGCGATTCTGATACCGATATATGAAGATAGAGACGAACAGACGGCGGAAACCGCCGCGACCTGCCAGTCAACCGCGCCATTCTTAAAAAAACGCGCTGCGGAAAGTGTGGTGCCGCACGCAGCGGAAAACTTATTGCACCCGATTGCCGTATGAGGCGGAAGTCCGACAAACAGATACGCAGGCAGCGAGATTAAGCCTCCGCCCCCTGCTGCAGAATCGACAAAGCCCCCTAAAAAGACAAAAAACCATAAGAACGCAAGCGCCCAGATACTTATATGCATAATCATATTCTATCATCCTTTTGTTCTTTTGAAAATATACGATGCATCTGCGTTGTCGCTTCACAAAAAACAGTCCTCAACGTACAGTAAGTACGCCTGCGGGTGTTTTTTATGCGCTCCTAGCATCTGCATCGTCTCTTTTCAAAAGCGTTGGCTCAAAAATATACGGGTAATTACTTTGTCGCTTCATAAAAATTAATCCTCAACGTATCAGGACGGACAGGGATGTCCGGGGTTATAAGCAGCAGCGAGATTTGTGTTATGCACAAATCTCGTCGTTAAGCAGTTGTACACGGAGGTATAACTGCTTAACAGGCTATTTTCAAAAGGCTTACGGTAAAAAGACTGTTCAGAACCGCCATGGACGGCGGTGGTTCTAGTCAGTAGCGTGTTTGAACCGATGATATAGTATTTTTTACAACAAACGTATATATTGATAGTGTTCTCTTATCTTATAATCATGGGATGAACAAAGGCGGTTTTGTATGGATAATCTGAAGAAAAATTTAGCGGACAGAAAAAAAGAGCGGGAAGCTTTACAAACAATGCTTAATTCATTGTACAGAGAATACGGCGAAACCCAATTCGAATATGTTTTGCAGCGTAAAGAAACAATACCTCATATTAACGAACAGGACTTTGAAGCATGGAAAATACTGAGAGAGTCCCGCCGAAAGGATTCGGATACTGTTTTGAGTATTAAGACGGCACAATCGCGGCAAAATGAATTAAAAGTTTTTTCTAAAGAAGTTGATAAACTATTGCATGAACAACAGCGTACCTATGAAGCAGCGCGGAATGATTTTATTTTACTGTTCTTTCAAACCTATCACAATAATTCACTACCGCAAATTGCACAGATCGTTCAATCAATTGAACCGCTCAAAGACTCTATCGAGAAGGTACAGCAAGACAAACAAGAACTTGAACGCCAAAAAAACGATGCACACTTTTTTAAAAAGCTGACTTTGAGTCCGCAGCTGTTATCACTCAAAGGAAAATTAACCGGTTTGCAGAAAAAGATGAATGAGCAAATTATTGCCGCAGGAGAAGAATTCCTCACCGATACTGTTATAAAAGAGGTACGCGGCGCTTCCTTTCCGGAACAACTTGAAACAGCGTATCTTGCCCTCCAAGCAATCGTTGCCAAGCAAGATGAAATGGAAGACAGAAAGGCAACACTGAATGCCGAGCAGAAAAAGCTTACTGAAACGTTAACGGAATGCGGTGTTATCGATACTCCCCAGAAGCGAATCAATGTTCTGGCGGACATCATAAAAAATACGGATGAGAAAATTGAAGAAGCCGAGAGACGGCAAGGTTCACAGTATAGCGATATCTTTTATACCGATGCAGGCACACGTACCGAAGAACCCCTTTCCAGCGTACCGGATCCATTTAAAACGTACTTAGATTCTATTGCAGAGTATCGTGTAAAGCTGGAAAAAAATGCGATCGACATCGAATGTATCGAAAACGAAATCGCCCTTGCCGGCGAGGTACATAAAATAGAAACATTACAAAAAGCCATTGCCGGATATAAAGACGGCATTGCTCAGTACGAAAAGCTCATCGAAACAGCCGAACGGGATATCGCACGTGCAGAAGAAATAAAACTGGGGCTTCAGGAAAGAAATAATGAACTGAAATCTCAAGGCTCAGGGGACTGAGAAGGAATTCGAGTGATAGCTCCCAATTCCCATTTTTTCGGTTTAAAGAAACCTTGAGCGTATACAGCGCCGAAACCGGGTTCATACAGATGAATTTTTCGTATCTGTTTTGTTATGTTCCATTTCTTAATGTACATACCATAAGATTCCAGAAAATTGAGCGGCTGCAGCTTCGTAAAACCGCATCGAGTATCGTATGCAGCCGTTGCAATCTCAATGTAAACACTGTAAGGAGCATTAAGCTCCATTTCAAGCGGATTTTGATTTTGATTAAAACAAGCCCCAACCTGTACGCTCACAAGATTATCTATCGGTAAAAGCTGCTCAACGGGATATCCCCCATAACTAAACAATGTTCGTGCATTACGGAGCATATCTCCCGATATTTCAAGCCGTTTGTTATTCATCGCAAGATAACGGTACATACAATCGATCAGTTCAAACAAGTTAATATTTGTCTCTGCTGCTGAGCCGAGTATGAGTTGTATATCTTCATCGTTTACATAATAGATACTGTTCTCCTGCATCGGCCTCGTCGAAATTATTTTTTCAATCACAGGATATGCCTCATCAGCGCTCATACCCACTAAGAGAACGGAAGAAAAAACAAAAGATATAAAACAGGTAATAATTTTTATGCATTATAAATAAAATCCTTTCTTTACGGCAAAGCCCATTCTATTTTTTTTGTTTCACGCTGCTCGAAGGCTTCCATGAGCAACGGCTCTATATCTATACGCGCATAGATATCTTCGGCATCTTTCTGCCGTGTATGCAGTACCGGATGTTTGGGAGAAAACAGTACGCAGCAATCTTCATACGGCAGTATGGAAGTTTGATAGGTACCGATATCAACTGCATACCGTATGATTTCTTCCTTGTCCATACCGATAAGCGGACGCAGAATCGGAAGTTTTGCACAGCTGTCGGTAATCGTAAGGTTTTCGATTGTTTGGCTTGCCACCTGCGCGAGACTCTCTCCCGTAACCAAGCACTGCGCATTAACCTTTTCAGCCAGCATTTCGGCCGTGTGCATCATACACATACGGAGCAAAAGCGTCAAATAGGCTTCAGGCACCGTCCGCTTTAGATGCTGCTGTACCTTGGTAAACGACACAACGGTCATGTATCCGCCGAGTCCGTAGCGGGATAAAATACCGGCTAAGGTTTCTACCTTTTGCTGAGCTTCCGGCGACGTATACGGATGGGAATGAAAATACACGTAATCGACTTTCATACCGCGGAAGAGCATTTTATATCCGGCAACGGGGGAGTCGATTCCGCCCGAGAGCAGCAGCAGCGCCCGCCCCGAACAGCCGCAGGGAAGCCCTCTCCTGCCGGTATGCTCAACGCCGTAAATGAACGCTTGCTTTTCGCGTACCTCGATGCTGATAACCGCATCGGGCTTGTGCACATCGACGGTTAAAATCCCCGCCGTATGGATGGTGCCTCCTACTTCCCGTGCAATATCATACGAAGTAAGGGGAAATTGCTTATCGGCGCGGCGGGCTTCAATTTTAAAGGTGCGTGCGCCTTGCGCCTGCAAGGCCTTGGCTTCGGTAACAGCCGTTTCGGAAATTGACTCAAGCGTTTTGTCCGCCGGTTTTGCCTGCGCCCAGCTCGTAATACCGAAAAGGTGATTTAGAGCCGCTTCTACCCGCGGCTGCAAGGCCTCATCAGCCCGTACATACATCCGCCCGGCGCGTACCTGTACGTTTGGTACCGCTCCGTCAAAATAGCTTCTGAAGTTTTGCGCAAGCCGCCGCTCAAAATCCTTTAGGTTCCCTTTTTTAAGGTTGATTTCTCCGATTTTTGCCAGATAAAAAAGCTCCGCCATGTAAGTCTCGTTAAACCTCCGTTACATTGTTACAGCGCGCCTCTAAAAACTCGGTTAGATTTGCTTCGTATCCTTCGGAATAGAGGTGCGCTACATTGTTAAATCGTGCCCGCGATGGCGGTGCCGAACGTAATTGCATTGTCGAGGGATACCACATCGAAATAAAGGCCTCGCTCTTGCGTCAGCACCCGATAGAGGTGCGCAATAACGGCATCATGCAAGCGGTACGTTTTTAAAAACGTTGTACCCTCTGAAAGGATACAAACCGGCAGCGCAGGATTTTTTCCCTTGCCTGTTTTAATAACAGCCGCGGCAATATTCCCCGCAGCAAGCCGTGCCGTGCGCATAATTAACACATCCAATATCCGGCAGAGAACCTCGCGGTCTTCTTCCGTGCCGCCTGCTAACAGCTGTCCGAGCGGGGTTTGATCGGAATACGGTGCTTGCAAAAAGCGGTTTACATCGATAAGCGGAAGGTCGGTAATGGTAGCAAAAGCCTTTTTAACGCCGGCGGAAAAAAGATTGTCCGCAGCGGCTGCCCGTATCATCACCGAAGCAACCGATCCGAGGTAGGCGCCGGAGCACATTTTTTCAAACCAAAACATCTGCGGCTGGTCGGTCTTTTTTGCAAATGCTTCATCAAAATCGCTGCGCGGCTGTTTGTTCGACTTCCCCGACTCGCAGACGACAATCTGTGCGGGCAAGGCGACCGTACCGGCGCTGTTCGACGCAATTTTCGGAATATTCTGATATTCGATATACGCAGCGTTCATTCCGGTTCCGAGGATAAAGCCCACATACGAATCGTATTTTTTCCCGCCGACAGCAGTCGATGCCCCTGCGAGAAGCGCCGCAACCGTATCGTTTAATAGTACAATGCGTTTCAGCTTATTCCAGCCCCGCTGCATCAGCGCCGCCTCCAGATTTTGACCGACCAATGAGCCGATCACTTCGGGCGCTTTGATTTCCTTAGAGAATTGCAGCACTTCGCCGTCGCCTGCCGGAGTAATTTTCATCGCATACGAAAAGCAAAACGCGATAGAATCCGCAGCGTTTTTCAAATGGTCTAAATAGGAGGCGATGGTAGCAAAAAATTCCGCTTTAGAGTATTCCCTATCGGTTGCCGGCATCGGCTTCCGCTCAAGCTGACTGATGGACGGGATGCTGTTTTCGTCAAAGGTAACCAAGCATGACCGGAAATTGGTTCCGCCCGCATCGATAACGATAACCGAAGTATTCTTGGGCGGCTGCTGAGGCGGCATAAACCACGTCGGAATCATATCCAGCGCCGGCCCCGTACCAATGGGAATGCTCGGATCCCGTTTCAGCCCTTCTTCTATATCATACAGCAGCGTATCGATAACCGTATTGACCGTGGGGCCTTCCGCATCAAAATTATGCCGTCCAAAAAACGCAGCGACCGAATGCCGAATGTCCATTGTAATGCCTCCCGATAAATTCATGGGGATGTCTCAAAAGTTGGTTACTTTTTCGACATCCCCGCGAGTTTAAAACTAAGTCTTTATAAAGTAATGACTTAGTTTTAAACATCGCATCTAAATCTAAGGAAACTGTCCAAAAACTGAAGTTTTTGGACAGCTCAAAGCATCTCTAAAAACTAACCGAGTTTTTAGAGATGCCCATTCTATAATAGTAGAATGCTCCGTCCCGCACACTGCGCCCGCATATCGTCGGGCCATACCGAAACCTGCGTTTCACCGATATGGGCTTTCCGCAAGAAGAACATACAGAGCCGCGACTGCCCGATTCCTCCGCCGATGGTTTGGGGCAGTTCTCCGTTCAGCAGTTTGGTATGAAAAAACAGCGATGCCCGTTCCATGCAGTTGCGGGCGGCAAGCTGTTCCCTCATCGTTTGAGGACTTACCCTGATCCCCATCGAAGAGAGTTCAAGCACATCCTCCAATACGGGATTCCACACCAACAAGTCTCCGTTTAATCCGTGCCGTCCGCTGCCGGTTTCGGTAATCCAGTCGTCATAGTCGGGCGCCCTACCGTCATGCGGTTCTCCGTTTTTGAGCGGAGCGCCGATACCGATTAAAAAGACAGCACCGTACTGTCGGGCGCATTTCCGCTCCCGCTCCTTTCCGGAAAGATTGGGATACTGCGCATAGAGATCTTCCGCATGGATAAAGGTGATATGTTTCGGCAGAATCGGCTCGATCGCCGAATAGTTATCATAGATAAAAAACTCGGTACACTTTAAGCAATCGTATATCTTTTCTACCGTTGCCTTCAGAAAATCGAGCGTTCGGTCGGACTCCTCCATCGCGAGCTCCCAATCCCACTGATCGACATAGAGCGAATGGATATTATCAAGTTCCTCATCAGCTCGGATCGCATTCATATCGGTATAAATACCGAAGCCGGACTGTAATCCCATTTCCGCTATTTTAACACGCTTCCACTTTGCAAGCGAGTGTACAATCTCAAGTTCCTGCTCATTCATATCCTTTACCGGAAAATGTACTGCCCGTTCCGTACCGTTCAAATCATCGTTCAAGCCCTTTCCTCTGGGCACAAAGAGCGGCGCCGTAACGCGGGTTAAGTTCAAACGGGTCGATAAAGTGAGCTGAAAAAAGTTTTTGATACGGACGATAGCCTGTTCCGTTTCTTTACCGGTTAAAACCGGCCGGTAGTGTTCGGGGATATAAAGATGCGGCATAAGCTCTGACTTTCCTTAATGATTTTTACGGAGAATGCGTCAATTTATCCTTTTTCCGGGGAAAAAACAAGGGTACATCCGTATCAAAGAAATATGCCGGACTGATAGATCGGCATCCGGCGTCAAGAGCGCATAGATCCGCGCCTATGCAAGCCCCCACCACTCATCCAGCATAGCCCGTGCCTCTCTTTGTAATGAAGGAACCACACAGGCTTCCAGCTGCTTGAGGTTATCGGCATAGTGAGCGCGGCCTGAATCCTGTACAGACTTGAGGATATCGCCGTCAATAGCGGGATGTTCATCCAAATAAGAAAGGATAATGGTAAAAACCGAAGCAACGGAGCATACCTTTTGCCATTCGGAAAGGTCGGCGATTGTACGGCGGGAAGTAACGCCGGTGTTGATACGGTAGTGATACACAACATCCCGTATGCCGACATATGTATGCACTTTTTCGGTATACCCGTCCTCTAATGCGCCTACAGATTTCGATGCAGTCAAGGCAATAAAAAAATAGAGCAGCATATCTTCCGCCATTGTACAATAGGTAAACGGAATTTCGCCGTACGCTTTTTGAACAAGGTCTGTTTTAAAAAGCTTGCCCCATACGAAACTGCTGTATGAGTGTTCAACGATATATGTGCGGAGGATTTCATCGCCGGTTAAAACACCATCGTACACATTCTGCGCCCTTTGAGCAAAGGCTGCAACACGCGTGTCCGGTTCTCCTTCCATACCGCACACCGCAGCCTTGCCGTGTACAATATCGGCACCCGACGTAGCGGCTACATCGTACAATAGACGGAGAGCATTAGGCGGCAGCTCATCGTCCGGGTCGGCAAAGGCGAGGTATTCGCCCGATGCCGCAGTAACCGCTGTCCGGCGCGCTTCGAGCGTACCGAGGTTTTTACTATGTTCCAAAAACACGAGCGGCAACCCCTGCGCTTTAAACCGCTTTGTATATGTTTTAATAATACCCCGCAGTTCTTTTGCACCGGGACTGCCGTCGTTTACAACGATGGTTTCAAAAAGCGGCGCTGCATCCTGCCGTAACACGCTTTCAAAAAACCGTCCGATCAGCCCCTCCGTCCCGTACACGGGAACGCAGAGGCTAACGAGCGGCTTCTGCCGAGCCGCTCGCCCAAAGCGTGCGGCTCGAGAAATAAAACTCATCCGACAGTTTAGTCCCACTCAAAGCCTGATTCTTGTAACGTCTTAGAAAAGCTTCCGCCCGAATTCTGTTCGTCTTGTAAACGGCCTTTCAAATCGTACTCCAATACCTTATCGGCATTTTTACAGTAAGGCCGATCAGGGTAACTAGCCAGTCCTTCTTTACCCCATGCACCGTCCGAGGCGATGATGAGCCTAATCCGCTCGGCTTCGTCGTATTTTACGGCAATAAAGCGATAAAAGCCGTAACCGACTTCATTCCCTGCCGTACCTACAGGATCCTTTTTAGCCAATTCGACGGCACTGCCGGAGAATCCATCCTTCGTGCTGCCGATTTTATACAGCTTGCCGCTGTTTTTAAAGGTATCGGCTTGGTAATCGAAACTAATTTCTTTCATACCGTTCTCTTCTTTTGAAGTGATGGCATACAACACACCGTCGAGAACCTGTAAGTCGTTAACAAAGGCTATCGTGTTCGTATAGGGGTCGAACGGAGGCGAAGTCGGTTCCGTAGGAGTTTCTTGAAATGATCCGACATCTATTGTTCCTTTATCGGCTCCGTCCTGCTTGTCATATTTCTTTACCGATAATGTATAACCGGCAGGAGATGTGCTCCTTGTCCTTGTGCCGACAAACAGCCCGTCCTTGTTTGCTGCAAGCGCGGTAACGGGAGCGGTATCCACATCAAACGTTACATCATATGGTAACCCATCAGGTTTATTGGCAACTGACGCACTACTGAACGGAGTGCCTAAAGGCCAGCTATATTTTACTATGTGTCCACCGGGACCATCCTCATATGTATAATACAAATAATTTTGTCCGTCGGAAATATCTACGGCAATTGCAGAAACATCATGGGGTGTTAGAAAAGCATCCACACCCTGCGTATCATACGAGCCGTCTTCTTTCAGCGCAAACCGTCTAACGTTGCAACCAGAACTATCTTTCCACAAAATATACAGATTGCCGTCTTGGTCGTAACAGAAAACATCGGTAGGCTGCACGGAGTCTTCAAAAAGCTTATTCGTAGCGGAAAATGCTTCCGTTCCGTCTGTGCTTATCCAATAGTTCATGGGGGAAAGAACCATGGCAGGGCTTTGCTTTTCCCACAGCAGTATCTTTGTATTGGGCTTTTTATAGACGGCGTGCTCTGTAAACCATGTTGCACCAGAGTCACGGAAAGACAGACTACCGTTTCTGCGGTTGAATGCGGCGATGCGATCTTGATTGCCGTTTACACGGAGATTTTCATTGAGATACTCGATATTTACACCGTCATCCGCTATGTAGATATTGTCTTCGTCATAGCCGATAAAACCGACGGGGTTAGAGAAAGAGGCTGACTCGAAGGGAAGGGAGAGATCAGTACTACCGGCTTTGGAATGAAGTCCTTCCGTATTTTTCTTGGTAAGCGTACTGCCGGAATATTCATAGCGAACGAGCTGCCCAAGCGCATACTTTTTTCCTGCTTCCTCTTTCTGCTGGGTAAGCAGACAGTACACGTCGTCATCCTCGGCAAAAAGACCGGTACAATCGGGAAGATCATTTCCAAAGGCGGAAGCTGATCGAAGTTGATTCAAGTTCTGACTCGCTAGTGTCGTCGATTTAAATTTTAAAGTCTTATTGCCCGGAGTGGGAAGATCTTCAAATCCAAACTCACAGGCAGACAAAGTCTGACCATACACAGCAAACAGTACATCATCATCTACCGCAACGGCACTAGCACTTGATGCCGGTGCACTCGGGAATGCAGCACTGCTAAAAGATTCAAACGAATGATCTTCTTTCTCCTTGAAGCAATAGACGGTATCCTCCTTAAGCAAAAAGATATAGTTATCGTCCTGATCAATCACTATATTATCAATACTACCGATAACAACGCCGGACGGCAGTACAGCAGCAAGAGCAGCTTCAAATTCGGTATCCTCATTTCCCTCCACATTAAAGCGTTTAAGATGAGTAGATGAAGTATCTTCATACAGCACATATATTCTGCCGATTTTATCCCGTGCCGTTACCGGTTTTTTGCCGATAAGAATTCCATCGAGCAGTTTTCTACCGTTTTGCGTGCTCAAGGATACGATATTACTCCCCGAAGGGTCTTTTCCTGTAATATAAAACAGCAGATTGGCGGCAACTTTCAGCGTTTTAGATAGCTTTACGGCAATGAAATTATCCCCTGCCATAACAGTGTGCTTCTCGGAACCGTGCCACGCTCCTGCCGCTGTTGTAACAACCGCTTTTACGGTAATTTTTGTACCGATAGCAAGCGTAACCGTAACCGATGTTGTTTTCCGTGCTAATTCAGTTCCCTCTTCATCCGTAATGGTGATAACGGTATTATTCTCATTAAGCGCAGGGAGGCCTTTTCCATCAACTGAACGGGCAGTTCCGCCTCCAATAACAACCCGTACCGTGCCGGTGTCTCCGCCGGTAAGCATACCATTACATGCCGTAAACGCAAGGCACAGCATTGCCAAAAGAATACTGACAGAGTTCACATACTGCTTTTTCATATTCTACCTCCTCGTATATCCCCTTTTGTCTTTATCATAGAATTAAACATGCTATCTTTTTAGGTAACCACACTTTACCTTTTTTCGCAAGTTTATTATATACTGTCTTTAAAAAAAATACAAATAGAAATGCTTACCAGGGCAACCGCATTATAAAATATTTTCAGAGGTTACCTTCCTTCTGTGCGAAATTTTACTTAAAATTTTGCACATTTTTCCAGCAGACGGGTAAACGCATCAGGTGAGTAGGTAAAAACCATGGAAAAATTGAAACTGTGGAGACCATTTGAACCGCAGACAGAACTGCCACGGATGCCAATTCCTTGGCGTTGCTCTGCTCGAATAGGCTCAATTTTTCCGCGGGGGCATTAAAAAAACGACCTGATGCGTTTACCCTGAAATGCTTGCTGTTATTGCATTCTTTGCAGTCTTTGTGCAATTCTTTTTTTCGCTGTTCTTCATAAAAAATAAAAAAAGAAGTGCTTTTTCCAGCCATTTTCCTCCAAAAGTCGCATAAGGACTGTAGGAGGTGTGAATGACTAGAAAACCCTTTGAAGAACTAACTATTTCCGATGACTTTATGTTCTGTAAAGTCATGGAACACGAATCGCTGTGCCGGCCGTTTCTTGAAATGCTCTTTAGTGCACAGATCGATAAAATCACGTATCTTTCGTCTCAGAATACGGTTACGACTAATTTGGGCGCAAAAACCGTCCGCCTTGATGTACTGGTAAAAGATGAAGACGGTGCATCCTACGACATTGAAATGCAAGTAGGAAACGAGTATAACATCCCCAAACGGATGCGGTATTATCAGGCAGTACTTGATGTCGCATTCTTGGATAAAGGTTATTATTATAAGGCATTAAATAACAGCATTATCATTTTTGTCTGTCTCTTTGATCCTATAGGTAATGATAGAGCAGTTTACACGTTTGAAAATATCTGTATCGAAGATAAAAACATCCCCTTACAGGATGGAACAAAAAAGATTATACTGAATGCGAAGGCATTTAAAAGAACAGATAATCAAGAGTTACAAGGTTTTTTACAGTATGTGAAAACAGGCAAAGCAACAACCGATTACACGAGGAGGATAGAGCAGATGATACAGACGGTAAAAAGAAATGAATTAGCACGGAAAGAATACCACATATTACCGGCAGCCCTGATGGATGCGATGGATGAAGGCAAATCGCTTGGTCTTGCTGAAGGTTCCCACCAAAAAGCGCTTGAAACGGCACGACTGATGAAGCAAGCCAATTGCGAAATACCGTTTATCGAAAAAATGACAGGATTGAGCAAAGAAGAAGTGGAAGCGATTAACTAATTAAATATTTTTCATTAAGAATTTTTAATTAGAGAGACCACGGGAAGTGCCGCGTTGATTCTACGGCCGCAATAAAACAAAAACGCCATACAAACCGCTGAAAACAACGAGAGTATGGCGTTTTTTTATAGAGGAAGCCTCTAAAAACCTCAGTTTTTAGAGATTTTCCTTAGATTAGATTATTTTTGCGATATTAAAATTACAAAATGTACCGCTATTCCTCCGGCTCAAAATCATCGGGAATATCGAGGTTTGTGTATACGTTCTGAACATCGTCATCTTCTTCAAGACGTTCAACCATTTTTAACACTTTACGGATTGTTTCTGCCTCCAAACTCATATATGTTGCGGGAACCATGGAAACTTCTGCAGAAACGGATTCAAATCCTTTTTCCTGTAAGGCTTCAAGCACGGAAGCAAAGTCGTTGGGATCTGTTGTTACCGTAATAATACCGCCGTCAGCCTGAATATCTTCCGCTCCGGCTTCCAATGCCTCTTCCATCAGTTTTTCTTCACTGACGACTTCGGCATCATACTCTATAACGCCCTTGCGGTTAAACATATAAGCTACCGAACCGGTGGCACCGAGGTTACCTCCGTTTTTGGAAAAAAGGTTACGCACATTGGCTGCAGCCCGGTTTTTATTGTCGGTCAGTACTTCCACCAATACCGCAACGCCGCCCGGCGCATAACCTTCGTACAACAGCTCTTCATAGCTTGCACCGCCCAATTCGCCGGTACCTTTCTTTATAGCCCGTTCAATATTATCTTTCGGCATATTAGCCGCGCGTGCTTTTAATATTGCAGTTCTTAATCGGGGGTTACCATTCGGATCCCCGCCACCCATACGTGCAGCTATAGAAATTTCTTTAATAAACTTTGTAAACATCTGACCGCGTTTTGCGTCAGCGGCCCCTTTTGCGTGTTTAATCGTCGCCCATTTACTGTGTCCAGACATTATATACTCCTTCCGTCTTAATTAAAAGGTAAAAAACAAAATATGCGCAAAAGGTATATCATATAAACACAGCTCTGTCAATTATATGTCTTTTGCAAATATGCGGGGCATCTACTGCGTCACACGGCAAAAAAGTGTCCTCAACGTATCAAAGATACGCCTGCGGTACTTTTTTGCCTAACTCCTTGTATCTGCACCGCCTATTTTCAAAAGCGTTGGAGATACGGCGCATCTGCGTTGTCACATCGTCAAAACTATACGTCCGTGTACAGTTTTGACTGCGAGTTTCACGCTCACACGAAACATCGCTTCTGGTTGAACCAGTGGCATCCGTGCCACTTCTGAAAATGCTCAACGTACAAAAAGTACGTCTCCGCTTTATTTTTGCTCGCACCTTGAAATTTCAGAACGGACACGGATATTCGTGGTTCCATGCAACGCCGAATTTGCCGTGCAAACTCGGCGTTGAACAGTGTACACGGAAGTACACTGTTCAACAGGCTATTTTCAAAGGCTAACGGAAAAGTTAATTTCAAAAGCGTTGGAGATACGGCGCATCTGCGTTGTCACATCGTCAAAACTATACGTCCGTGTATAGTTTTGACTGCGAGTTTCACGCTCACGCGAAACATCGCTTCCGGTTAATACGAGCGGCATCCGTGGCGGTACTGAACAAAAACTCATCATTAAACAATGCACACGGATGTCCATTTGCTGACGAGGTATCTACGAGACCGGCATTAAAATAGTTTTAAAAACTCGTCTTCGGTGATAATCGCAGTGCCGAGTTCCTGAGCTTTCTTGTTTTTTGACGAACCGGAATCGGGCGTATTGGTTACCAAATAGGTAAGTCCCTTGGTTACCGACGATTTTACCGCCCCGCCCTTTGCTTGAACCATCGCTTCAGCTTCTTTTCTTTTAAGCGTATTCAGTTCTCCGGTAAAGCAGAAGCTTTTTCCTGCGAGCGGAAGATTTCCTTGAGCGGCGGCTGGTGCTTGAATAACGATCATTCCCGAACCGGTAAGCTGCAGCATTTCTTCTTTTGCATCGCGGAGACCGAGCGTCAGCGTATGGGCAAGGATGCTGCCGAATTGGTACACGGCGGCAAACTCTTCCTCTGAAGCTGCAAGCAATTTTTCGAGGGTATCAAAGCCTGCGTCAACCAGCTTTTCTACCATGATACGGCCGATACCTTCAATATCAAAACCGGCAATAAAGACCGGCAGTGAGATTTCACGTTTAGCGTGCAATGCGCGGTGTACTTTTTCCGCCGACTTTTTTCCCATGCGTTCGAGCGCTGCGAGTTCTTCAATAGTCAGTGTATATAAATCGGAAATAGAACGGAGGCGCTGTGCATCAAAGAGCTGTTTGAGGAGCACTGTCCCGAAGTCTTGAATATCGAGGGTATTGATCCATTTTTCTATCCGGTGATGAATGAGCTTAGGGCAAGCCGGATTCGGACAGTACAAGCGAGTACCTTCGTCGCGGAGTGCAGTACCGCAACTCCCGCACTTGCAAGGCTGTTCGATGGGCGCGCTTGAATCGGGATTTTCGATAAGCGCTTCTATCTTAGGGATAATCTCCCCTCGTTTGGTTACCAACACTCTACTGCCGATCCTGAGGTTCAGCTCCGCAATCATGTTCGGGTTGCAGAGGTTTGCCCGCTTAACGGTTGTGCCCGCCAGCTGAACCGGATCGATCAGCGCGATGGGGGTGTAGGTAGCGCCCGACTCACTCCACTCGACGCTGCGCAACGCGGTAACCGCTTCTTCAAGGCTGAACTTAAAGGCGATTTGTTTTTCCGGCCGCGCCCTGCTGAGGTCTGCGGTATCGATACGGTCGTTTTTAACGACAAGGCCGTCGATGTCGTAGGGAATAGTGCTGCGGATATCCATAACATGGGCGCGGTAATCGATAACTTCCCGGACGCCGGCGCACCGTGTAACCGGTACCTGTAAAAAGCCCTGTGCTTCAAGCCAACTGAGTTTCTCGGTTTCTGTGGTGAACGGCGCCGCTTCGGTAAAGGGTTTTCCAACTGTTCCTGCGGCAGCATCATAGCAAATAATTTCGAGGTGCTCGCTACCGCTGCCGTCCTTCCGCTTCATCAACCCATTCGCCGCATTCCGGCAATTCTTTT
This sequence comes from Treponema sp. OMZ 838, assembly GCF_000775995.1. Classification (NCBI taxonomy): domain Bacteria; kingdom Pseudomonadati; phylum Spirochaetota; class Spirochaetia; order Treponematales; family Treponemataceae; genus Treponema; species Treponema sp. OMZ 838. The sequence continues at coordinate 390,342 of NZ_CP009227.1, forward strand.
TATCGGGATAAAAACGGCGCAGCACCTCTTTGGTCATCAGCACTTCGCCTCGGATACCACCGGAAAAGGGAGCTATGCCGGTAGAGGCGGAATCGCCTTTCAGCTCAAGTACGACGCCCTGCATCTTTTTAACATTCGCGGTAATATCGTCTCCGATTTTGCCGTCGCCCCGTGTTACCGCCCGAACGAGCCGCCCCTTTTCGTATTGCAGCTCCATACTGGCGCCGTCCAGTTTGTATTGTACCAGAAAATCGGAGAACGGCATCTTTTCCGCCCATTTTTGGAAACTTTCGGGATCCGCTGCTTTTTCTTGGCTCCCCATCGGGATAATGTGTTCCGCCTTCGGGAAGCCGTCGGCGCTGTCCTTAGGTACCGTTGCAAATAAGACATTCTGAGGGTCGATGCTTCGCAGTTCGTCCCACAATAAATCAAAATCCGCATCCGAAATTTCCGGTTCTGCGTTATAGTATAAGTCCTGATGCTTTTTTATTAGCGCTTCAAGTTCTTGTATCCGTGTATTCTTTTCCATAGTGAAACCATACTACATTTCGCACATTTTTTCCAACAGGAGAGCAGGCAACAGGGTAAACGCATCAGATCGATTTTTAACATCCCCGCAGAAAAATTGAGACTATTCGACCAGAGTTGAACCTCTTCGCGGTTCAAATGGTCTCACAGTCTCAATTTTTCCGCAATTTATATCTGCTCTGCCTGATGCGTTTACTTCTTGGCTGGAAAAATGTGCGAAATTTTGAGTAAAATTTCGCACAGAAGGAAGGCAACCGCTAAAAATATTTTTGATGCGGTTGCCCTGAAGTAGGCAATAATTTCTCTTTACAGGACACATAAAAAATGGTAGTGTTAGTATACTTCTCCACACGAATAAGATATTATTGAAGGTTTTAGAGACAAATATGAAAAAATGGATAGCTGTGTCTGCGGCATTCTGTATACTATTTCTTTTATTTTCTTCATGCCGCCGCAGTCATAAAATTGAATACATTGAAGATCCGTCTTGGTCAAAAGTTCAGGTAAAAGCCACACTGGTCATCGGCGTTTCAGATTTTGTTCCCATTCTCTCCTTTAGAAATGAAAAGAATGAAATAGTAGGGTATGATATCGATATATTGACGGAATTATGCCGCCGGATCGGTATTCATCCGGTTTTTTACCCGATAGATTGGACGCAAAAAGAAATGCTTTTGAATAGGGGAACAATCGATTGTATTGCAAGCGGTTTCAGCCTTACGGAAGAACGTAAACAACACTATAGAATGTGTACGCCGTATCTTCAGAATACTAAAATTGTCGTAGCGCTTGCAAGAAAAGACTATCAAACATTGGCACAGCTGCGGGACAGAAGGATAGCAGTTGAGGCAGGAACCGGAGGCGACGAAGCATTATTGAACACAGAGGTGTTAAAAGATCATGTTATTATCCAAACGTACAACTCTATCGGTAGTTTATATACCGCCCTCAATAACGGAGTGTGCGATGCCATCGTATTGGATCTTATTTATTCCTGTAATACGCTCGATCGAAATCCTCAATACAGTATTATCAACGAGGCGATTGCAACCGAATATTACACGTTCGCTTTTAGGAAAACGGACGGTTCGCTTGTCGCCAAAATCGAATCCGTTTTAGCTGAAATGGAGTCCGACGGCACTATTCCGGCTTTTTCTCGGAAATGGTTCGGTTCCAATCTATCCATACTTAATATCAGACTGTAATGAGGCTGAGGTAAAATGAAGGTAAAATTTATTTTCGGTATTTTTTTGTTGTTTACAATCCTTTCTTGTACTGGCCGCCGGACGGATCAAGAAGGAATCAATGATTCCTCATTGGCAAGAGTTATTATCAACAATGAACTCGTAGTCGGGGTTGATCCATCCACTCCTCCTCTTAGCTTTTACTCCAGTACAGGTCAAATTGCCGGATACGAAATAGATATTGCACAAGCGGTAGCCGATAAACTCGGTGTAAAGTTAAGACTTGTACCAATTAGCACAGCAAACAGAATTGCCAAACTTGAAAACAGGACAATTAATTATATCGCAAGCGGTTTTATCAATAATGAGACAAATGCCGAACGCTTTTTATTAAGTACACCTTATTTACGGGACGCGTTGGTAGTTGTGGTGCTTCGCAGTATGGACGGTACCGTAATGTTCAATCAATTTTCTGATTTACGGAATAAACGGATCGGTATGTTGGCAGATGAAGAGATGCGCGAAATAGTTATGAAGTCTCCCCTCTATATAAATAACGGCCGCCGCCCATATCTTTATCCCCATCAAGAAGATATGCTGACTGCGTTGGACTTCAAACAGCTTGATGCTGTCGTAATGAATTTGCTGACATATTACAGTAAAATTACAATAGAAAAGAAACTATACGAGGCTCTCGGAGATCCGATCATCATTACTACCTATAGCTATGCATTCAGAAAAGAAGACAAAGAATTAGCGGAAACGATGAATGCTTTGCTTTACGATATGGCACGAGACGGATCGCTGCGGAGAATATCCGCAAAGTGGTTCGGTGCCGATGTGTCGATAGTTGGAAAATACTAACAGACACGAATCCGGGAGAGCTAGAAACAGTTGGTTTAGATTTTTGGAGAGTTCCCGCTAGTATTTTCATTTCGCATGATCAACAGATAACATGCGATGCCGATAGCTGGAAATACGCTAAATAATAAAAAGAGCGCAGGGTACCCCATGTATTCGATAATATACCCGCCGATTATGCTTCCTATTACATAGGCAATACCGTTTGCGGCAGTAAAAAAGGCCATAGCGGTTACCGTTTTGCCGCAGCTGTGCAAAACGCAGAGCAGCACACTCAATGGATGGAATAATCCGAAACTAAGCGAATGCAAAAGCTGCCCGACAATAGCCCCACGGATTCCGGGAATAAAAATATAGCAAAAATTTCGCACAATGACAGTGAATAAACAGAGGGGAAGAAGTCGCTCTTTACCGAAACGCCGGATACATTTCCCAGAAATAATAAGCAAGGGGATTTCCGCCATTGCCGACAGCGCCCATAAACCGGCAGATGCTTCTATTTTAATATATTCCTCGACATAGAGCGAAAAAAATCTTTGGCTGGGAACCAATCCCAAGAATGCGAGAAAGATCAACAGCAAGCATTCCCAAAACTGCTTGGAGAAAGCAGCAGGTTTTGTTGAGCACGGTGCTTTCGGTTTTACTAAATCTTTCGGGGACGGCTCTACTACCAATGGTTCTTGACCATCCGATATCTCAGCAGCCCATCGGTTTTGAAGTTCCTCATCATTGTCTTCGTTTACACAAGCAAATGAGAAATCGTATAGATCAGGTACCCACCTGAGCATTAGTATAAACAACAATGCACCTGCACTTATACTTAAAACAATAGATGTCGGCTTTTTTCCCGAAATAAGCGGATGGAGCTGTAAAAACAGATTCATACCGACAAATCCTACAGAACCGAGTGCCCGTATTTTTCCGTACTGATCACTATGTTGTCCGAGTACCTTTGTAGTAAAACCGTCCAGCACGGGCACCATCCCCTTAAAGCCAATGGCAAAAATACCGAGGCAAATAGCTGTGCTAAAAAATGAATGAAAATGGAGAAGAGGCAGCAGCAATACTGCAATATCAATCCCGAATACACACATTACGAATCCATATCGGCCGGTTTTATCAAGCTGCCGTGTAATAAAAAAAGGTGCACACACACCTACGATTTCAATAACGCCAAGTAGGATGCCGATCCGTGCTGTTGAAAATCCAAGTGTTCTCAGCATAATCGGTAGATAGGAATTGATTATTGCATACAGTGAAAATAGCAAAAAGTACGGAAACCCTCTGCGTAATATCAGCGGCTGTTCTATCGACTTTTCCATACGATTTATACTCCTTACGACCGGATTGTGAACATACCATCCGCACGAATAATACAAATATGCATAGGTTTTGTCAAAATAATAAGCGGGCGAAATTGACAGAACGAGATTCCGCAGTATACTAAACGCTATGAATATTTCAGAGATTAAAGATCAGATGTGCGACATTTGCCACAAAATGTGGCAGCTTGGCTGGGTAGCATCAAATGACGGAAATGTATCGGCTAAGCTGGAAGACGGAAATTTTTTGGTAACGCCGACAGGCATCAGCAAAAGCCTTATCACGCCTGAAAAATTGCTGCTCATTACCAAGGATTGCGAAATTATTGAAGGTGCCCACGGTTATAAACCTTCGTCGGAGATTAAAATGCATTTACGCTGCTATCAAGACCGCGATGATGTCGGCGCTGTCGTACATGCACACCCGCCCGCCGCAACAGCCTTTGCAGTTGCACATTTGCCGATGGATCGCTATACCACGATTGAATCCGTTATTACCATCGGTTCGGTACCGCTTACCCCCTATGGAACACCGTCCACCGACGAAGTTCCCGAAGCGATTGCTCCGTATTTACCTGAACATGATGTATTTCTTCTTGAAAACCACGGAGCACTCACCCTCGGCCGCGATCTGCTAATGGCATATTACCGCATGGAAACTTTGGAACTTTCCGCAAAGATCAGCATCTATGCTCATATCCTCGGCGGAGAAAAAGAAATCTCCCGCGATAATATCGATCGCCTGTGCCGTATGCGCGCCGACTATAACGTATGGGGTAAGCACCCCGGATACAAGCATTACCGGAAAGATGAATAAAAAAAGCCTTGAAACAGTATGCTTCAAGGCTTTTCGTATTACGCTGCATTACCGATAACGATCGGTAACGCGGTAAGTGCAAAACTACCAGCGATAGTGAGCAAACGCTTTGTTTGCTTCCGCCATACGGTGGGTATCTTCCTTCTTTTTGAAGGCAGTACCGGTATTGTTGTATGCGTCGATAACCTCGGCAGCCAAACGTTCGGACATTGCATGACCGTTCCGGCTGCGGGCAGCGCCGATAATCCAGCGCATTCCGAGCGCCTCGCGGCGGGATTCGCGGATTTCGATCGGTACCTGATAGGTGGCACCTCCAACGCGGCGTGATTTTACCTCAACGAGCGGCTTAACATTCTCAAGCGCTTTGGTAAATACGGTAAGCGGATCTTCTCCGGTCTTCGACTTAATTACATCAAAGCTGTCGTAAAGAATAGCTGTAGTAACGGATTTTTTTCCGTCGAGCATCATACGAGCAATAAACTTTGAAAGCACAACGCTGTTGTAGCGTGCATCAGGGGCAATCGGTCTATTGATAGTCTTCTTTTTCCGTCCCATAATAAACCTCCCTTACGCCTTAGGCTTCTTAGCGCCGTACTTTGAACGGCCGCGTTTACGATCGGCAACGCCGAGCGTATCCTTTGTTCCACGGATGATGTGATACCGCACACCCGGTAAATCCTTAACACGGCCGCCGCGGATTAAAACGACAGAGTGTTCCTGTAAGTTATGTCCAATACCCGGAATGTAGGCAGTTACTTCGATACCGTTGCTCAAGCGCACACGGGCAACCTTCCGCAATGCGGAATTCGGTTTTTTCGGCGTAACCGTCATTACACGGGTGCATACACCGCGCTTCTGCGGGCATGACTGCAATGCAGGACTCTTGGTTCGCGAGACGACCGCTTTTCGGCCCTGCTTTATCAATTGATTAATTGTAGGCATTTGCCCTAACTCCTTATATCTCTCCGCCAGCACTACGGATTAAGTTATAACAACAGCTGTTCATTTTAATGTAGTATACGCAGTCTGTCAATCCTCGAAATCTCCTGAAGGTTCATCAAGAGGCGCTTCATCATAAGAAGTTTCAGCGGATTCCATATCCCCATAACCGAGTTCGTCATCCGTATCGAAGTCTTCTTCCATCTCCGCTTGAGCTTCGGCAGCCTCCGCTTCTTCCAACTCTCGTCTGCGCCGTTCGAGGATTTCGTTTACCTGCTCGTCCAAGTCGCTCATATTCTTATCGAAGAGCTTAACCGACCGATACTGCGACATACCGGTACCGGCGGGAATCAGATGGCCGATAATAACGTTTTCCTTTAAGCCGCGCAGCTCATCGGTTTTACCGGCAATAGCAGCATTTGTTAAGACCTTCGTTGTCTCTTGGAACGAAGCCGCCGAAATGAATGAATCGATATTCAATGCCGCCTTGGTAATACCTTGGAACATCGGACGTGCAATAGCAGGCTGACCGCCCTCCGCAGTAACACGCTTATTCTCTGCATGGAATTGGTATTTATCAACCTGTTGACCATAGATAAAGCGAGTATCGCCGACAGACATAACCTCAATTTTCCGAAGCATCTGGCGGACAATAACGCCGATATGCTTATCATTGATAGAAACGCCTTGCATCCGATAGACATCGCGGATCTCATTCATCAAATAATTCTGGAGTGCATTTTCACCCAAAATTGCGAGAATATCATGCGGATCAAGGTTTCCGTCGCACAGCCGCTCGCCCGCTTCAACGGTATCGCCGTCCCGGACAAGCAACCGTTTGGACATCGGAACCAAGTGTTTATAATCTTTACCGTAATGATCCTTCACGATAACAATTCGTTTACCCTTCAATAAGCCTTTAAACGAAACCGTACCGGCGACCTGAGCAAGCACAGCCGGAGATTTCGGACGGCGAGCTTCAAAGAGCTCCGAAACACGAGGCAAACCACCGGTAATATCCTGCGTTCTTGCAGCAGCCTTCGCAAGTTTTGCGATAACCGTACCGGCCTTAATCTGAGTATCTTCTTCTACCATCAGCTGAGCGCCATCCGGCAGGTAATAGAAGCCGAGTGCGTTACCGGATTCATCGGAGATAAATACACGGGGCTGTAAGGTCATATCCGATTTCAATTCGGAAATATGGCGCTCCACGACGCCGGTTTCATCGTTGACATCCTCTTCGAGGGTCGAACCGGGGATAATATCCTCAAACCGGACAAACCCGTCTTGCTCCGCAAGAATCGGTTCATTATACGGATCGAAGGTAGCAATAACCGAAGTAGCCGGTATGTAATCGCCTTTTTTGACAACAACGGTAGAACCGTTCCTGATTTCGGTTTTTTGTTCGGGAGCTGTCAAATACAGCGTCGAATCGTTCAAATAAGCAAAAGCATTCAATGGGCTTTTTACCACTGTACCGTCCGCAGCGGTATACAACACATCGTCGCGCAGAATACGGACACCCGTTTGCACTGCAACGGAATCTCCTGCGGTAAGATTGTACTCTTTAAGCACTTTCTCAAACAGAAGCGTACCGCGGCGGGTAAACAGCAGATTGCCGTCATCAAGCGGAATGGATGTTCCCAAGATATCCTTGATGATGACGGGATATTTAAAGGTGATATGATTCTCTTCGGTCGTGCTGCTTGCCGTACCTCCGACGTGGAAGGTACGCATCGTCAACTGAGTACCCGGCTGACCGATAGACTGTGCCGCAATAATACCGACCGCTTCACCGATTTCGACAATCTTATTGCGGGCAAGATTGCGTCCGTAGCACTTCACGCAGACGCCGTGTTTGGACTCGCAGGTTAATACCGTGCGGAGCTTAACGGTCTGCACGCCCGCTTCCTCGATTTTCGCAGCAATTTCATCGGTGATGTATTCGTTTACGTCGATTAAAAGCTCATGCGAAATCGGGTGCTCTACCCGCTCAAGCGTATATTTACCGACAATCCGTTCGCTCAAAGATTCGATAACCTCATCCCCGGATTTTACCGCCGAGTATTCAATACCGTTGATGGTGCCGCAATCTTCCTCATTAACAACAACATCCTGTGCAATATCGACCAGACGGCGCGTCAGATAACCGGCATCTGCGGTCTTCAACGCGGTATCGGCAAGCCCCTTACGAGCACCGTTCGTAGAAATAAAGAATTCGATAACGTTCAAACCTTCTTTGAAGTTTGAACGGATGGGCAACTCGATAATATCACCGCTCGGTTTAGCCATCAAACCGCGCATACCGGCGAGCTGACGGATCTGATTTCGGCTTCCGCGCGCACCGGAGGTCGCCATCATATAAATCGTATTAAAGCCGTCTTGATCCTTCGCGAGTGTATCCATCATTATCGTGGTCAACTCTTCGTTTGTCTTTGACCACACCTCGACGACCCTGTTATACCGCTCTTCCTGCGTGATATGGCCGCCGCGATACTGACTGTATATAGAAAGAACTTCGTTATTTGCCTTTTCGAGCATGGTCGATTTTTCCTGCGGGATAATGATATCATCCATACTCAATGTTGCGCCGAAGAAAGTCGCATAGTAATAGCCGACGGATTTAAGCTTATCCAGCATCTGAACGGTAACCCAGGTTCCCTTCGTGCGGTACACTGTTTCGATCAACTTGCGGATTTGCTTATCATCCAAAGCGGTATTGACAAACGGAACGCCTTCAGGCATTTCTTCGTTGAAAGCAAGGCGTCCGGGGGTTGTTTCCACTTCTTCACCGCGGTAGTTTATCTTGATAAGTTCCTGCCAACCGATAGAGCCGGCCTCTGCAGCCATCATCACCTCAGAAACCGAAGAATAGCGGCGGATATGCTGTCCTTCCTTTAAAGTCCGCTGCTTGGTTAAATAGTACAGACCGAGAACCATATCCTGTGACGGATACACGATTGTCTTTCCGTTTGCAGGGTCGAGTAAGTTTCTGCTCGAAAGCATCAATGTCCAACACTCCATCTGCGCCGCTTGCGTAAGCGGTACGTGGATAGCCATCTGGTCACCGTCAAAGTCCGCATTGAAGGGTTTACAAACAAGCGGGTGCAGTTTAATAGCCTTACCTTCGACAAGAACCGGCTCAAACGCTTGAATACCGAGGCGGTGCAAGGTCGGCGCACGGTTCAGCATAACGGGATGTTCGCTGATAACCTCGTCAAGAACGGCAAAAACGGCTGGAGCTTCCTGCTCAACCATGATTTTCGCTTTCTTGATATTGGAAACAATTTCTTTTTGAACGAGCTTTTTCATAATGAACGGCTTAAAAAGCTCCAATGCCATCTTAGTCGGCAGGCCGCACTGCCACAGCTTTAATTCAGGGCCGACAACGATAACCGAACGTCCCGAATAGTCAACACGCTTACCAAGCAGGTTCTGACGGAAACGTCCCTGCTTACCTTTAAGCATATCGGAGATGGACTTGAGCGGACGGTTTGAAGAGCCCTTAATAACACGTTTCCGCTTCGAGTTGTCGAACAAGGCATCCACCGCTTCTTGCAGCATCCGCTTTTCGTTGCGGATAATGATATCGGGCGCTTTAAGGCTCATTAAACGGGTTAACCGGCTATTTCGGTGAATGACACGGCGGTACAAATCGTTTAAATCCGAAGTTGCAAAGCGTCCGCCGTCCAGCTGCACCATCGGGCGCAAATCGGGCGGAATAACCGGAATAACATCAAGTATCATCCATTCGGGCTTATTGTTTGACGTTCTAAAATGTTCGACAATCTCAATGCGCTTTAAAAGCCGCTTATCACTTTTTGCGCCCTTTTCGATCATCTTCATTCTAAGCTGAGCGGCAAGCTCATCCAGATTTAGGTTACTCAATAAGGTTTTAACGGCTTCTGCGCCCATATTTGCGGTAAAGGCGCCGCCGTACCGTTCCTGAGCATCACGGTACTCATCTTCGCTTAACAGCTGATTTTTCTTTAAATCAGTTCCACCCGGCTCAATAACAATGTACTTTTCATAGTACAACACCGAACGGAGCGCCGCAACCGGCAAGTCCAACAAAAGCCCCATCCGGCTCGGTACGGATCGATAGTACCAGATATGAGAAACGGGCGCTGCCAATTCGATATGCCCCATACGCTCGCGGCGTACTTTAAAGTGAGTAACCTCGACACCGCAACGGTCACAGATAACACCCTTGTAACGGATCGATTTAAACTTACCGCAATAGCATTCCCATTCTTTTGTAGTACCGAAAATACGCTCGCAGAAAAGCCCCTCCCTCTCAGGACGCAGGGTACGATAGTTAATCGTTTCGGGTTTTTTTACTTCGCCATACGACCACGCGCGGATCGCTTCAGGCGAAGCTAATTTAATCATAATATTGTCGAAATCTTGTATATCTCTCATAGCCCATCCTCATCTCAATTAAAACTTGGAGCTGTTTTCGGTGATCAATTCTTCATCACGCTCGGTCAGCGGGATTTGCTTTCCTTTTTCATCATAAATTGTGAAGTCTAAAGCCAAACCGCGCAATTCTTGTACCAATACGTTAAACGATTCGGGGATTCCGGCAGCAGTAGCAGCCTGACCCTTCACGATAGACTCATATATCTTTGAGCGTCCGTGCATATCATCCGACTTAATGGTTAAAAGCTCCTGAAGCGTATTGGCCGCGCCGTAGGCTTCAAGCGCCCACACTTCCATTTCTCCCAAGCGCTGACCGCCGAACTGAGCCTTACCGCCGAGCGGCTGCTGAGTTACCAACGAATACGGACCGGTTGAACGGGCGTGCATCTTATCGTCAACAAGGTGTGCAAGTTTCATAAAGTAGATGACCCCGACAAATACGTCGTTTTGGAAGGGCATACCGGTTCGTCCATCGCGCAGCTTTACCTTTGAGTTGGCGGGAATACCCGCTTCCACCAGTTTCTTCTCGATTTGCTCATTGGTCGGTGACTGGAATACGGGCGCCTCGTACCATTCGTCAAGGCGCAAGCCCGCGAGTCCGAGTTCCGATTCCAAAATCTGACCGATATTCATACGAGAAGGAACACCGAGCGGATTCAAACAAATATCGAGCGGCGTACCGTCTTCCATATACGGCATATCCTCTTCCGGTAAAATACGGGCAACAATACCCTTGTTTCCGTGGCGGCCTGCCATCTTATCACCTTCGCGCAACTTACGTTTTGTCGCAATAAGCACCTTGATAAACTCGTCAACACCGGGATTAAGATCATCACCCTGAGAACGCTTCAAACGCTGAACATCGATGACCGTACCTTCAACACCGTGCGGTACACGCAGAGAGGAGTCGCGGACATCCTTCGCTTTCTCACCGAATATCGAGTTAAGCAGCTTAAATTCAGGCGTTGTTTCCGACTCGTTTTTAGGCGTGATCTTACCGATTAAGATATCGCCGGAACGAACTTGCGCACCGATACGGATAATACCTTCCGCATCAAGATTATCGAGGCTTTTTTCCGACTTATTGGGAATATCGCTGGTAATCCGCTCCGCGCCGAGCTTGGTTTCACGGACTTCTGTTGTAAACTCTTTAATATGTACCGACGTGAACATATCTTCTTTCAATACACGGCGGGAAATCAAAATAGCATCTTCGTAGTTATACCCGTTCCACGGCACAAAACCGACCAGAATATTGCGGCCGAGCGCAAGCTCTCCCTGATAGGTCGCAGGGCCGTCAGCAATGACATCGCCTACCTCCACGTGCTGCCCGACTGCAACAATCGGCCGCTGATGATAACAGGTATCCTGATTGGTGCGCTGATATTTCAGCAACGTATAGTCGCGAACTTTTGCTTCCGTTCCTTCCGGCGCATCCGATTCGATAGAAATCTTTTCGGAGGAAACGAACGTAACCGTACCGCTCCGCTTTGCTTTGATTAACACGCCCGAATCATACGCACACTTGCCTTCCATGCCGGTACCGACACGGGGCGGTTCGGGGAATACGAGCGGCACACCCTGCCGCTGCATGTTTGAACCCATGAGCGCACGGTTTGCGTCGTCGTGCTCAAGGAAGGGAATGAGCGACGCGGACACGGAGATAATCTGTTTGGGCGACACGTCCATGTACTGCACTTCTTTTGAACTGCGCGTCGTATAGTCGCCCTGATGGCGGCATGCAATCTGTTCAGCGGTAATCGTACCGTCGCTCTGCACTGCGGTAGATACCTGTGCAATGTAATATTTATCCTCGTCCATCGCCGAAAGGTATTCAACCTCGCGGGTTGCAACACCGTTCACGACCTTGACATACGGCGCTTCCAAAAAGCCGTAGTCGTTGACATGCGCATAGCTTGCCATCGACACGATAAGACCGATATTCGGCCCTTCCGGCGTTTCAATCGGGCACATCCGTCCGTAATGGGTATAGTGAACGTCGCGGACTTCAAAACCTGCGCGGTCACGGGAAAGACCGCCGGGGCCTAATGCGTTTAGACGGCGTTTATGGGTAAGCTCCGCGAGCGGATTGACCTGATCCATAAACTGTGAAAGCTGACTTGCGCCAAAAAACTCTTTAATGGTGGCAACAATAGGCTTTATAGAAATAAGCTCTTGCGGCTTAATCGTTTCAATTTCTTTTGACCCCATCCGCTCGCGCGCGATCCGCTCCATACGGAGGAATGCAGTTTTAAGCGTATTGGTCATCAGCTCGCCGACGGAACGAACGCGTCTATTTCCGAGATGGTCGATATCGTCTATCGAAGCATCCCCGATATAAACCTGAATAAGGTACTTCATTGTGTTTACGATATCGTCGAGAATAAGGGTACATTCTTCAACGGGATGCTCGTAGTCAAATTTTTTATTCAGCTTATACCGCCCCACACGGCCGAGATCATACCGACGGGGTGAGAAAAACATCGAGGTTAAATCTTTTTCGGCAGCCTCTACCGTCATCGGATCGCCGGGCTTTAAGGCTGCATACACAACCGATAAGGCTTCCTCTTTTGTAGGCTCCTGCCCCTTTGCAGCATCGGCAAAGCGGATTTCCTCGCGTTCAAAACAGTTGATAATAACGGGGGAATCAAGGCTGCCCTCTTTTTTAAAATCGATAACGGTAACTTCGGTAATATGGTTTTGCCGCAGTTCATCGACAACGTGGGGATGAATCTTTTCACCGGCCTGATAGAGCGTCCGCTCTCCGGATTCATCAGCTACGGTTATCCGCTTGGCAAACACACGGCCTACCAGCTTATCGTATTCCGTCGTTCCTTCGGCAACCGGCAGCACTTCGGTTTTATAGAAAAAATCGATAATTTGTTCGCGGGTTTCATATCCCAGTGCCCGCAAGAACAGCGTTCCTAAAATACGCTTTTTCTTATCAAGCTTTGCATAAATCAGATCTTTTTTCTGGTCGATTTCAAATTCAAGCCAACTTCCGCGGTAGGGAATAATCCGGCTGGAATAAACGCCCTTATCATGAGAAAAAATAACGCCCGGAGAACGGTGTATCTGAGAAACGACAACACGTTCCGCACCATTGATGATAAAGGTACCGCGTTCGGTCATCAACGGAATGTCGCCCATATAGATACTCTTACGGCGGATTTCACCGGTTTGGTTAAACACCAAGTCTATCTGAGCCTTCAACGGGATAGCATAAGTCAACCCCTTCTGCTTGCATTCGTATTCACTAAATTTAATATCATTTTCATCCAGCGTATATGATTGGTACTCCAGCGTCATGTCGCCGTTCGGGCTTTCAATCGGGAAGGTTGTCCGAAACACATCCTCCAAACCGACTTCCTCCGAAGTATTCCCGCTTTGGTGTGTTCCGCGGCGTAAAAATTTTTCATACGAAGCGAGCTGAATATCAATTAAATTAGGCAGCTCCATAAAATTTTGAATATTTTTTCCAATATACTGGCGATTAACCGTTTTCCGCACAGGCATCCCGTCATCCCCCTTCTCTTACCCGAACAGTTCCGTGCCCCTATAAAAACTTAGGAAGAACACGCCACACTGCACAGCACATAGTATACACTTGGAAATCTCTAAAAACTGAAGTATTTAGAGATTTCCGCTTGTTTTATAATCGACTTATTTTTTAAATAGCTTTTATTTTTACTACTTTTACTACCGTGTTTTTCACCTGGTAAAACTACAAAAGCCTCCCCTATTCATGAGGAAGCTTAACATGATGTTTGAGAAAAATCATAGAATCAAACAATAGCCGGCTGTACTGTACAACCGGCTCATATCAAAAGAATTAAGCAATCGTAATCTCTGCACCGGCAGCTGTCATTGCCTCTTTAATCTTCTGAGCTTCTTCCTTAGAAACATTCTCCTTCAATACTTTCGGAGCGCCCTCTACAAGCTCTTTTGCTTCTTTAAGACCAAGTCCTGCAACAACGTTTCTAACCTCTTTGATTACGCCGATTTTCTTGCTGGGATCAGTCAGGCCTTTGAGCGTTACGGTAAATTCAGTCTGCTCTTCAGCAGCCGCAGCACCGCCCGCAGCACCGCCGGCAACAACTGCAACAGGAGCAGCTGCTGTTACACCGAATACTTCTTCCATAGATTTAATCAATTCGGAAAGCTCAAGAATTGTCTTCTCTTTGATTGCCTCAATAATTTGCTCGTTTGTTAATGCCGCCATATTATCTTCTCCTATAAAATTAAAATTTTACAGCTTATACAAGCTGCAGTAACGGTAGACAGGAAGACAGCGCATGAAGCCTGACTACCGCATTCGGAATTATGCTTCAGCCGATGCAGGTGCAGAGTCTGAAGCGCCCCCTTCTTTATCAACAATAGCTTGAAGAGTACGCACAAACTTCGCAGTCGTTGCATTGACTGTGGACATAAACATTGCAATAAGCTCTTTCTTGCCGGGCAATTTAGAGAATGCTTCGATTTTTGCAGTATCGTAGAATTCCCCGTCAACCACTGCACCTTTTACAACCAGTGCAGGAGTTTCTTTTGCAAATTCAAACAACGTTTTTGCAGCTGCGTTTGCATCTTCGCTCATCATCGCAACTGCGGTAGGCCCGACTAAATAGTCTTTAACATCCAAATTCACGGAGTCGAAAGCGATACGTGCAAAGTTATTACGCACAACTTTGTAGGTACAATTATTTTCACGAAGTTTTGCGCGCAGCTGTGTAATCTGCTCGACAGACAACCCGCGATATTCTGTAAAAATAAATGACGAAGCAGCTTTTAACTCATTCGTAATATTTTCGATAGCAGCCGTCTTTGCAGGCTGCGGTTTATGTGCTCGCAGTGCCATCTTATTCTCCTACCTTATAATCTACCCAGACACCCGGTCCCATCGTAGAACTGACAGAAACCGATTGAATAAAATCAGCCTTCGCATCAGCAGGCTTCTTTCGCCCGATTTCGGTCAAAAGAACCGTAATATTTTCGGCGATCTTGTCCGTATCCATCGAAACTTTACCGATTGCAAGATGAACGACACCGGTTTTATCGGCACGAAATTCAACCCGACCTTTTTTCAGCTCATTGATAGCCGCTCCGATATCGGCAGTAACCGTTCCCGTCTTGGGGTTAGGCATCAAGCCTTTCCGACCAAGCACCATACCAAGCCGCCCAACATCCTTCATCATATCGGGAGTAGCGACAGCGATATCAAAATCAAGCCAGCCACCCTTAACTTTTTCGATATAGTCGGCAGCACCGGCATACGCCGCACCGGCATCCAAAGCTTCTTTTACGCGGTCTTCTTTACAGAACACCAATACGCGCTTTTCACCTCTAAACTGATGCGGCAAAACAACGGTATCACGAACGCTCTGGTTTTTACCCAGCTTCAAGCTGACATGAAGCTCAACTGTTTCATCGAATTTCGCAAACTTCAGCTCTTTTACTAACTCTACAGCCTTGGGAACAGTGAAAAGAGCAGCACTATCGTATTTTTTTAACGCATTGCGGTAATTTTTTCCGTGTTTCATTTAGCGCTCTACCTCCACACCCATACTCCGTGCAGTACCTGCAATAATCTTCTTTGCAGCTTCCAAATCAGTTGCAGTAATATCGGGCATCTTCATTTTTGCAATTTCTTCCAGTTTTGCTTTTGATAAAGTCGCAACCTTCTGGGTTACGGAATTCGCAGAACCTTTTTGGATATTGCAAGCCTTTCTGATTAAAACAGCAGCCGGCGGAGTCTTCAAGATAAAAGTAAAGCTTTTATCTGAATAGACTGTAATAACAACCGGAACAACCAAACCCGGCTCCATCGATTTTGTGCGGTCGTTAAATTGCTGCACAAACTGAGGCGCGCTTACACCATGCGGACCAAGTGCGGGACCGACAGGCGGAGCTGGCGTTGCCTTTCCAGCAGGACACTGCAATTTAATAACCGCAGTAACCTTTTTCTTTGCCATAATTATCTCCTTCTGGTACTAACGGGAAACCATTCCCTCCCATAAAAATGAAAAACCAAAAAACAAGACGATCGGCATCGCTCGGAGCCGACATTTAAAAAAAAGCGATCTTTAAATCAACTCAACTTGAAGCATATCAACTTCAACAGGGGTTGTTCTACCGAATATAGCAACCATTACCCGCAGCTTATTGCGGTCTGCCATAACTTCTTCGACAGTGCCGGCGAAGGTATCAAAAGGACCCTCTATGATCTTAACCTGCTGACCGGGTGTAAACATCTGAGCAGCCCGCGCCTTTTCACCTTTAATCTCCCCTGATTTCTGTAAAACACTTTTTGCCTCATCAGCTGAAATAGCCTGAGGACGAGCATCTCCGACAACACCCAAAAACCCGGTAACACCGTGTATTCTTCTAATCGGAGTACACACCCCCTTCCAGTTTACAGCAGGCAGATCCATTTCAATAAGAATATAACCGGGCAGAAACTTTCGACGAACAACTCGTTTCTTACCATCCTTCACTTCGGTCAATTCTTCTTCAGGGATTTTAATTTCAGAGATAACTCCAGCAGGAATTTCACCGTTTTCTATCAACAGACGTATTGCGCGCTCTATCCTCTTTTCATAGCCTGAAAAGATATGCAGAATATACCATTCCTTTGCCATAACCGTTCCTTAAAAGAACCAGCCGAGGCAAGCGACAAAGAAAGTATCAACAATACCGAGAAAAACAGCAACAAGAATAGTAGATACGATAACAACCTTCACAGCAGAAACAACATCATCACGAGTAGGCCAAACCACCTTACGCAGTTCAGCAACACATTCTTTTCCAAAAGTAATTATTTTTGACATATCTACCCCTTATTTATGAAACAGGCCAGGAAGGACTCGAACCCTCAACATTCGGTTTTGGAGACCGACGCTCTACCATTAGAGCTACTGACCTCTATTCAAAAGTCGCAGGCCATTGCAATCAGTCGGACTTCAAATACTTATTTAACTTTTGTTTCTTTATGTACGGTATGCTTACGATCAAACGGACAATATTTACTTAACTCAAGCTTGCCTTGAATATTCTTCCGATTCTTTGCGGTAGTGTAGTTCTTCCGCTTACATTCAGTACATTGTAATGCGATAAGCTCAACAGATGTTTTCTTAGCCATCACAAACCTCCTAATAAAAACAAAAAAGCTTCCGAGCGGAATCGAACCGCTGACCCCAACCTTACCATGGTTGTGCTCTGCCGACTGAGCTACAGAAGCATAAAGACGCTTGAGAATACCAGAAGAATAAGAAAGTGTCAAGGACTCAATGAAAATTTTACGGATTAAAGAGACCTGCTTCCGGAGCCCGTACCCGTATCATCGCCGTATAAGCATCTTTATTTTTTTCGATAAATGCATCAACCGGTACCTTCCCGCCATCTTCATATATGTCAAGATGGAATTCTCCCAAACTGTCAAAATACGGGAAGAATACAGCTATCCGGTCATACATTCGCAGCTCCGTAGCCGAAGACACCGTGCTAATACATGCAAGATAAAAATGATCGGGTTCGACGATGGTCAAATAATATAAAAGCGGTAAAAGATACGACGTTTGATACCCAGCATATCGTTGATACCCCAAAAAAGCAGGTTGTTTTACCGATCCGTTTTTTGCACTTGCCCCCATCGGAATCGCCGCACCGGTAAGCGCAAAAGGACAGCTGTTTACATCCAAACCGGAAGAGTCGGGATAAACGGTACGCTTCAAATTTAAGCTTAAAGCGGCAGCACCGAGATTTCGTATCCAATCCAATCCGAAAAAGACATTTTGTGTATCCAGATACGGTCTTGTAAAATGAGTTTTAGGCGCATCGGTCTCACGCTTCAAAGCTTCAACAACCGTCCCCTGCCCAGCAACAGGACGAATAATCCCATCAATAATCCACTTTGCAAAACCGGCCGAATCAACCCCTCCGATTACTTCAGAACGTATTTGGTCGATATTCATTGCAGTCGTTATTTCCGATTCGGTTTGAGGCTGCGAGTTACTAATATGTACAGGCTTTCCGTCATGATCAAAACAGCTGTCTTTCAGCCACACCAACCGATACCGAAGGTTTTCGACTATACGCGACATCGTTTTAACGGAGCTGTTATCACGCGGCGGATTAAATAAATCCCATGGAATGATTGACTGACTCAATGCCTTCAACCGTAAAAGCGAAATATGATAGAGTGTTTCAAAAGGGACGCCTATAGCGATATCTTTACGCACATAAGCATTAAAAAGACATATATCGATAAACGACTTACCGCTGTAAGCTTTTTGACTTGCAGGACGAAGAGACACCGACAAAGCGGGATTTTCGCGCGGATATATCTTGATCAACAAAGGGGCACCGGTATCAACCCTTCGGTACAGCATCCATGTCCCTTGCGGTACGAGATTATGCTCCGGCAAACTGTAATCGGTAAGATTGGGAACAATAGAAATAATGTAGACATCCTTACCGTCTTCAGCATACTTTCCCGATACCGTAAACGTATTTCCTTTTGAATCCGTATGCAATTCAGGAGCCTTTTTGACGACTTTTTCAATCGGCGCAGAAAACCATGAGGTTGTAATCGCTTCACGAATTTCAGCAGAATCCGGTATTTGATCCAAAGGATAAAGATGCACGGTTTTCAGATTTTCACCGACTACCGTTTCGACCGTAATAACGGATTCTTTACTCTCGCCATCTTTTTTGACCGTCGTTGAATTCGGTACGGAGGCATCGGCTCCGAAAACAGCCGCCATACTTATGCATACGAGAATACTTCCTATAAGACAGGAAGGTATCCTAAAACAAACGCTTTTCATACTTCTATGGTATCGGCATTTCAGCATCATATCTTAAAGCACTATCAAGCCACCCCTAAAAACCAACTGAATTCTTAGCTCTCAGTCTTCCAATTCGGGGATCCGGTCTTTCAGCTCACGCAGAAACTGCTCGCCGCTTACTCCTTCCCTCAAACAAATAAACACGCAATTATCACGGCCGGCAATGATACCGAGAACAGACTCAAAGCCCATATTTTCAAGCGCCATCGAAATCAGTTCGGTATGCCCCGAATATGTTTTAATAACTGCCATATTTCCGGAATAATCTATAGAAATATACCCGCGTAAAAAATCTTGAATACCCGCCTGCTCGGTTTCACGAGGATGGTCATCGCTCGGCACTGTATAAACATAATCACCCTTTCCATTGGAAACCTTGCTCACCTTGAGCATCTTTAAATCACGCGACAAGGTCGCCTGAGTAACGGAAAAGCCTTCACGATCCAAATAACCGAGCAGCATTTCTTGAGATTCAATCGGATATGATTTTATCAGTTTTCTGATTGTTTTTAATCTTGTCAGCCGCTGTTTCACTTATGTCACCTACGGAGTAATAGTGCATAAATATTCAAAAAAGTCAATAAAAATAAAAAATATTCAAAAAATATGCATAATCTTGCATAAAATTCCGCACAGAAGACAGGCAACCGCTTAAAATATTGCCAATACGGCCGCCCTAGTCCATTACCACGGTTCTTAAAGAATGAGCATGGCATCGCCGTAAGAGAAAAAGCGATATTTTTTTTCTATTGCATGGCGGTAAGCTGCAAAGATGTTGTCGCGACCGGCAAATGCGGATACCAGCATAACAAGACTCGACTGCGGCGTATGGAAGTTGGTAAGCAGCGCTCCGGTAAGCCCGAACTGAAAGCCGGGATAGATAAATATATTCGTTGCCCGCATTCCGCGGCTCAACTGCTGCGTATCGGATTTCCATGCGGATTCAAGCGTCCGTACCGAAGTGGTGCCGACTGCCAATATGGTTTTACCGCTGCGGTGTGCCGCTTCCACTGTCTCCGCTGTTTCGTCGGAAATAAAAAACTTTTCGGAGTGCATCGTGTGTTCTTCGACTACTTCCGTCCGCACCGGCAAAAACGTACCAAGCCCGACGTGCAGTGTTACAGCGGTACGCGCTATATGCCGCTTATCCAGTTCCTGTAAAATCGGCTCCGTAAAGTGGAGTCCGGCGGTAGGCGCCGCAACCGAACCGGTGTTCTGTGCGTATACTGTCTGGTACCGCGCGGCATCTTCATTTGTGTCGCCGCGCTTGATGTACGGAGGCAGCGGGATATGACCGTTGGCTTCCAGCCAACGGTCATCAATGCAGCGGTCAAAGCGTACATATTTGCAATCAGGTTCCGCTGCATTGGGGGAAGGAGGAGGAATCAGCACGGCACGGGTGCCGTCGTTAAAGGTGTACTCCTTCCCTTCCCGCTGCCGCTTGGCACGCTTTACAATGGTTTTCCACACAAAGCCTTCGTCGAGCGGCTCAATTAACAAAAACTCAGTCTCGCCGGTACCGGTATGGGCATACAAACGGGCATGACGCACTTTTGTATTGTTAAACACCATTAAACAATCAGGCGGTAAAAAATCAGGTAAGTCGGAGAACATCGCATCGGTTAATGCCCCCGTCCGTCTATGTAACACAAGCAGCCGGTCATTTCCGCGTTCGGCTGAAGGATATTGCGCAATCAATTCTTTCGGAAGTTCAAAATCGAAATCTTTTGTAAACATAAGGCCTCAAAAACGGAAAGCACTATACCCGAAAACCTCTCCCAGTGACAAGGTAACCGCATCAGGTTATCAGGGGAAATGCATCAAGTCGTTTTTTAACAGCCCCGTGAAAAAATTGATACTATTCGACCAGAGTTGAACCTCGTCGCGGTTCAAATGGTCGCTCAGCCTATTATTCTGCGGAATTTGATCTATCGGTCTGATGTGTTTACCTTATCCATTTTTAACGTATAAAAGCCATTCTTTCGGTTCAGGGATTTCAAATTTCAACGGTTCTCCCGTAAATGGGTGATTAAATTCAAGCGTCCGTGCATGGAGGGCAAGCCGTCCGAAAGGATTGGTCTTTGCTCGATAATTTTCATCTCCGGCAAGGACATACCCTTTCGATGCCAAATGCGCCCGGATTTGATTCTTTCGTCCCGTTTCAAGGCTTAATTCAAAAAGCGTATGATGCGTTCCGCGTTCAATTATTTTGTAATGAGTTACAGCACTTACCGTCTTAAAGCGGGCTTTATCATACGGAACAAAACCTCTATTGTGCGCATTGTATGCAATTTCATCGTTAATAGTGCCGCTGTTCTTAATTACGCCGAAAGTGCTCCGCGCGGCATTTCCCTGCACAGGATTTTCCGCAACAGCACGGTAAATACGCCCCGTTACCAGAGTCTGCCAATGATCCATAATCTTTTTTTGAGCTTTTTCCGTCATTGCAAACATCATCACGCCCGATGTTTCTCTATCAAGACGGTGAACGGCAAAGGGTCTATGGGCTTGAGAATATGTTCCTTTTTTGCGCATCATCCGCTCAAGAACTTCGAGAGCAGTCTGCGCCCTACTTCCCGGATATGGCACGGAAAGCATCCCATCAGGCTTGTAAATCACCGCAAGATCCTCATCTTCATACAGGACTGTAATTTTTTCCCGTCCGAAATCCCGTTTGTGTTTCTTTTCAAATTTTGTTCCGGCTGTCTTTGTTCCGGCAGTCATAATACGATTATCTTTTTCTTTCTGTCCGCCTTTTCCGCCGGAACGTGAAAAAGCAAAACGTGTATTGTGTCCTATGGATTCATGGGAAGAAGTTTTATTCATGCCGCTATACAATCACAAAAGGCACTGCGTGTACAGGGAACCTATAAAAATTCACCCGATTTTTTAGAGATGCCCTACAGTGAGTACATTCGGAGGCAATGCGTATGCTTGCAATTTTTTATATCCATTGTTATAATTTCACTATTATAATTCCGGAGGAATTTTATGAAAAGGATATGCCGTTGTTTCATTTTTTGTGTTTTACTGTTCGGAGCAGTAAGCGTATTTCCGCTTGCAGCCGAATCAAAAGAAGCTGATATATATTATGTCAACACTCAGCTTTTGAAGATATTTTCCCACCCAAAAGGGTACTATGTTATCTATCGGCGAGCGGGATTAGAGACCGGAGAGGCGTTTATCCCGTTCACATGGTTCAGCCCAAAAGAAAACAAGGCGGATATTTCATTTATCAATACCCGTATTAATCCGTACCTGTCTTTCTTTATCCGTGACGGAAAATGTGAATATGTGAGAATTTCTACCCCGAAAGATATAGGATCTCAAATATGGGGTATATTGCCGAATCCTCAACAATATAATGATAAATTTGACGGAGTAGAATCGCTCGCACTTGAGTTCTAATCCGTATCAAAAATAGACGGGGGCCTCTAAAAATCTAACCGAGTTTTTGGAGGTACCCAGGCATAAGGAGCTCTAAAAATGTGATTGATTTTCAGAGCTCCCCATCGGCTTGAGACTATATGCCTATCTTCCATTTAAACTAGGTTATTCATGGCTAATATTATTACACCTGCCGTTCCACAGAAATTAATCGATTTTTTACATTCATACCCGATGTTCCTCATAGCCGGTCATAAAGAACCCGATGGAGATTGCATCGGAAGCAGTATTGCGATGTCCCTTTTCTTACAACGGTTGGGAAAAAAAACGCAGTTACTTTCTGCCGGACCATTTCAACGGCCGGAAATTCGGATGTATGAACCGCTTTTTTCTGCACAGGTACCGGAAGCGCTCATCAAACGCCCTGAGAACACAGGGGTTATCATCGTTGACTGTTCGGGAATAGACCGGACGGGCGACATTGCCGAACAATTAAAAAACTTTCCTTCAATTTGCATTGATCATCACGCTACCAATACGACAAACGAAGCCGGCTCTCTTGTATATGCAGATGCCCCTTCAACAACATTTATCATCCAAACGATTATCGAAGCGATGACGGGCTCCGTAACACGAGAGGAAGCGGAGATGCTGTTTTTCGGACTTTGTACCGACACGGGTTTTTTCCGTCACTTGGATGAACGGAGCGGCGAGGTATTTGCTCATACTGCGCGGCTCGTACAGGCAGGAGCAAACCCGAAATACACCTTTGCAACGATTAACGGCGGTAAGTCATTCGGGTCGCGGACACTTATCTCGCGCGTATTAGCCCGTATGAAGCCGTATTATGACGGAAGGCTCATCGTTTCGTATGAAACGTATCAAGATAAACAAGAAATCGGCATCGAAAACAGGGATTCCGATATGGCATATCAGCTTATCCAGGGCATTGCAGGGGTAAAAGCAATTTGCATTGTACGGCAGGATACCGAAACACATTGCAGCGTCGGGTTCCGCTCTCTCGATACTGTTGATGTCAGTATTATTGCCTCTTCCTTCGGCGGCGGCGGGCATAAGCAGGCCGCGGGACTTTATATAGAAGGAATTGCCGAACAACTCATACCGAAGTTTGTTGCAGCGTTTGCCCCTCAGTTTCAAGACGTATTTACTCACGTAAAAATCTAACCGAAAGGCTTCCGGTTACTCAAGTAAAAATCTAACCATAGCACTCTATGTCCAAGGCTGGGCCATAGAGATAAGTTTACGCTGCAAGTATTGCGTTGTTTCAAGCAGCTGTTGTAAATCCAAGTTGTTCTTCCTGCGGCACAGCTCAGCTTTTACCGCCTCGCTTACATCAGAGCTTTCCATCAGCCTGCAATACGGCGTCTTTGCCGTATCATATTTTTTTATGACCTTTGCGTCTATCCGTTTTTTTGAAATAATTTTCATCGAAGGAAAAAAGAAATTGACGAGTGCATTGTACTGCTGATAAAGGTCAGCCATAACCATGCGTGCCGCTTCTCCCTCAAAGCGATAGTAACCGACGATGCGTCTTACGACACTGTCATTTTTCTGTTCAACAAAACAATTATCATTCTTTTTATATGATCTGCTCCGAGTGAAAATAACTTCATTACTTTTACACCATTGCAACAGCTGTGTATTTTTGAACTCACTTCCGTTGTCGCTATCAATACCTTTCATCTGAAAGGGGAGCTTCTCTTTCACATCTTCTATTGCTTCTTTTACCCAACGATGAGCTTTGTTTAAAAGGGCTCGGTTTTCTGTCCAGCCGGAATGAACATCGGTAAGGGTAAGCGTGCAAATATACTGTCCTTGGGTACTTATGCCGCAGTTGGCGACGGTGTCAACCTCAAAAAAACCCGGCTTACGTTCATCCCAATCGAAAAAGGTGCGGATTGGAATGAGCTTATTAAGATTCTTTGCCGGTCGTGTTGTTGAAATACCGCGGATGGAATGTTTTGGGATTTCCGGTTTGAGAATCCTGCCGACTGTCGCGCTTGATATGCGGGCGAGTTTTGCTTTCAGTTTTTCATCATAGCCGAACTTTTGAGCAGAGTAATCGATATTATCCCGAATGAACGGCACGAGCCGTTTTGAACACAGATACATCGAAAAAATCCACAGCCGGATGACTTCTTGTTGTACGTCTTGACCGTAGTATTTTTCATAGTTCCGCTTTTTGCGTGTCTTTGTAATGACCTGTACGCTCTGTCTTGCGACATTGTTAAAGTGCGTGACCTTTACGTATGCACTGTTTTTCAGAACGTGAAGGGCATACTTTCGATTGTAACCGGTTGTTGCGATAAACTCATCGATTATTTTCGTCTTGTTCTTTTTGCTTGCCGTACAGTAACGCTTCGCCGTCTCTTCGGTTAATTTCTTTTTCGTTTTCATGTCTAACCCCATTGCGCCCTTCCTTTGGGCTTCTATTTTGAGTTAGATTTTTACGTGATGCACCGCTTCTTTTTCGGTTAGATTTAACGTGATGCAATGCGCAAGATTGACATAACATTCGTTTTACAGTATACTATCCTGCGTTTTATTTTGAATGCTGATAATAGATAAAGCTAAGGAAGGTGAACTATGGCACGCAGATGCGATATTTGTGGAAAAGGGCCGATGAGCGGTAATACGGTTAGTAAATCGATGAATCACCAACGCCGCGTATGGCGCCCCAACCTTATCGACGTAAAAACGGAAATTGACGGAAGAACGTTGACCCTGAAACTGTGTTCCCGCTGCTTAAAGAGCAACTATGTTGTTAAGAAAGTCTAAGCATCCGTTTTTTATTCTTATTAAAAAGAGTCCTCAGTAAGGACTCTTTTTTTATATCCGCCCTATATTCCAATGAAAAAACTACCTGAGGTATAAAGAATGATACGGTATACACATAAAAAAATAGTATGCATTTCGATTTTGCTGAGTACCTTGCTTTTGTCCACACCGGTTCAACTGATAGCCCATCCGCACCTCTTCATTTCTACTCAAACCGAGTTTGTAGTAAATGACGGGAAAATTCAGGGCGCGTATGAAACATGGACGTTTGACCGGTTTTTCAGTGCGGATATTATTCAGGGCTATGATCTGAACCGAGACGGTCTGTTTGATAAAACTGAAACAAAAGATGTCTATGACAATGCTTTTATCAATACTAAAAACTACTCGTATTTTACCTTTATCCGGCAGGGAGATAAGCGCCATAGCCCCGAAAAGGTGAGAGATTTTTCCGTATGGCAAAAAGACGGCATTGCTTCGTATCGATTTTATGTCGATTTGTCAAAATACAGCGGTGATTTTTATTTTGCCGTATACGATTACAGCTTTTTCTGTGATTTCCGGTATGATGAAAAATCTCCGGTACTCTTTCGCGGGTCTTTCGGTAAAACGGCTCCAAGATATACGATTGCCGAAAACAAAAAATATCCTGTGTACTACGACCCTTTCGATACCGCCGATATGACAACCATGTATGATTCGTGGAAACCGGGATTGCAAACGTATTACCCGAAAGAAATTCATATTACCTACTAAGGAACACCGAATGCGATACGGAGTTATCTTGTTTGTATTTTGTATTATAACCGGCGCTCTCTGGGCAAACCCCTTTACCGGCAAAAAAAATACGCCTGCTCCCGTCCGCGCGGAGAAACCGGCTGATTTTATTGTAAACCGGCAAGCACAGCTGCATACAAAGCTCGGCGACTCCATCTATGAGTGGACACAGACACATTCGGCACAAGCATTTTGGACAATTATCGGACTCGCCTTCTTTTATGGAGTTATGCATGCACTGGGACCGGGACACCGGAAAACGCTGGTGTTCTCATTTTATCTGACGAGAAAAGCTCCCGTGTGGGAGCCCGCTGTAACAAGCCTCACCTTAGCGGGGCTGCACGGCATAACCAGCCTCTTGTTACTGTTAATCTTCCGCAATGTGAGCGGCGCGTTATCCGCACATACCGACTCCGCGGCAATTTACCTTGAAGGTTTTTCCTTTATTCTGCTGCTGCTGCTTTCCGGAGCCTCTATCCTGCATCTGTTGTCCGACGCATTCTCCAATCGGTTTCCCCGGCTTCGTTTCAGCCGCCGCTCACTCGCACCCGGGCAAAGCAGCAAACCGGCATACAATACCGGCAGCTACGGTTCCGCACGGTATAAAAACTACCGCCCACAGCGCCGCACAGCCGGAAATATACAATGGGGTGCTTTTTTGCTCAGCGGTATGTATCCATGCCCCGCAGCCTTACTCGTACTGGTACTGGTTTCTACATTGGATGCGGCGGGTATCGGTATCATTGCGGTTATCGGTATATCGGCAGGCATGGCAATTCCCATCACCGTTGCAGCATACCTCGCATGGACGGGACGGCAGCGGCTGTTTAAGCGAATCGGCAAAACGCAAAAATATGCCGAAACCGCCGCATTAGTGCTCTCACTGGCGGCTTACAGCGCCATCTTTATCTTTTCGTTTATCGCAGTACTGCCTTTCATCAAAAGCGTGATAGGGTAACTCAATGGACTACCTAAACCACCTCTACGGCAGAGATATAAAAACCGTAAAAAAATTACAGCACGGAACAGTGCATACCGTCAAAACACGGAATGGAATGTGCTACGTTACATCGTATCGTATTTTCCCCGGTGTGAATGTTATGTTTAACGACATCCATACCGATACATTATGTCCACCTTCCGCTGCGGCTCTGCTCAATAACAATATCAAGCAATACGAACTGAACCATTGCAGAGAAGGTGCATTTGAATCGATATTAAAAGACGGAACACAAGTCAGCATGAATGCCGGTGACTTTGCAATCAATCCTTTAGAAAATTGTTCGCAGCATTCTCGGTTTCCGATACGGCACTATCACGGTATCAGCATTTATATTATTCCGGCGGAATTAGGAGAAGAAGCCCGCACCTTGCAGCAGTATTTTTGTATCGATTACGGAATCATTTTAGAACACCTGTGTAAAAACGGAACCCTCTTTTTGAAACGAGCAACCCCCGAACTTGATCATATATTTCACGAAATGTATCACGTGCCGGAAGAAATTGCCGTTCCGTATCTAAAAATAAAAATACAGGAATTGTTTTTGTATTTAAGCATATTAAAAAGCGGCATCGATTTTACCGACCGTGAATACGCGCAAAAAACCAATCGGGAAATTATCAAACGCCTCCATCAGTTTGTCATAAAAAACTCAAATAAAAACTACAGTTATGCGCAGCTTTCCGCCGTCTTTCATATTAAAACGACAACAATGAAAACCTGCTATAAATCGGTTTATGGAACAACCATTCACGAAACGGTCAAAAAAGCGCGGCTTCAAAAAGCAATCGATCTTCTTAAAAACTCCTCCGCAAACATTATGGAAATTGCTTTGGAAATCGGCTACTCAAGTCATGCAAAATTTTCGGAAGCCTTTAAGCAGACCTATAACTTGCGGCCGAGCGAATATAAAAAATTAATTCGGCAGCTCTAAAAAGATACTCGCTTTTTAAAATAGCATCATTATATGGGCGTTGCCGGTACCTTGCTCTAAAACAACTGCTTGCAAGGTACCGGCCGCTCTGTACGGGGCTATCGGTACAACCGTGCAGAGATTGCTGCACGGTTGTGTACAATTTTGTACATTTTGAAAAATGTACAAAATTCCCCTCCCGCCGCTAACGCTGTTTGGAACCGCTGCCGTCCGTGGCGGTGCTGACGGGCTTCTTTATCCGACTTATTTGGTACAACTTGTCCGATTCGGAAAGAACAATAATGTAAACCGATGGTAATATCTTCCTACCTGGAGGTATTATTATGTCAAATAGGTTATCCGTAAAGGATTTGGCGACGATCGGTATTTTTTCGGCAATAATGATCGTTGTGTTTATTGCATTCTCGATGATCACCGGCGCATCCTTATTTTTTAATATGGTGTTGAATGCCGTGTTTGCAGCGTTTATACTTGCACCGTTTTTTGTGTATATGGCAATGAAGGTCAATAAGCCGGGCGTAGTTCTTATTTATAATACGCTGCATGCTGTTTTAACAACCGTCTTTATGGGGCCGTTTATGTTCCCTTGGTTTTTTGTCGGCGGAATTATCGGCGAACTTTCCATGTGGGGTAAAGACAGCTACCGGAACTGCAAGCGAATTACCATAGCGTGGATTATTACTTCACTTACACGAGCCACACACGGTATGAGCGAAATTTGGTTTTTCTATGATGCTTTTGTAAAGACCGGTGTTTCGAAGGAACAAATAGATATACAGACACAATACTATACCGATCCTAAATGGGTTGCAATCTCATTAATCCTTACCGTTATTGCTGCAATGCTCGGTTGCTATATCGGCAATAAAATGCTTAAAAAACATTTTATAAAAACAGGGTTGTTAAATTAGGTATGGATTTCCGTACTAAATTGGCGATATTCTTTTGTACGGTATTTTTGGTATCGGTTATTTCCAAGAATACCGTATTTTTCTGTTTAATCGGTTTATTGGCAGCGTATGGCGTTTTTCAAAAACACTATCACAGTATATTCCGCTGCGTTTTTGTTTTATTCATTGTCGAAACAATACAGCTTATTTCAAAGGGTAACGGATTAGGCACACTGCTGCCGGAAATGTTTTTATTTATTATCACTCGAATGATCGCTGTGCTTATATCGGTTATTCCAATCATTAAAACACCGCCGGGAGAATTGACCGCTGTTATAAACAAATTGAAAATCAATAGAAATATTGCGTTGTCTTTTATTTTTATGATGCGTTTTTTTCCGATTATCGGAAATGAATTTAAAGAGATTATCGAGTCCTTAAAATTGCGCGGATTATTTACCTTAACAAAACCGTTGCAAACAATGGAATATGTCTTTATCCCAATGATGTTTTCCGCTTCTAAAACGGCGGAAGAATTAGCTGCTGCTGCGGAAGTACGAGGAATATCCGCTGCCGGAGTACACACCTCTAAGCGGGCTATCGTATTTACCGCTGTCGATTGGGCTATCACACTGATCGCTCTTGTTATATCCGTGGGATTATATTATTGGGAGCTGCATTAAAAATGATTACATTAGATCATATCTACTATGCATATCCGCAATCGTCAAAAGAAAATCTTGATGATATAACGATGGAGATACAAGATGGAGAGGCTGTCGCTTTAATCGGATTGAGCGGATGCGGAAAAACAACGATAACACGAATCCTCAACGGGCTTGCCTATACATTTTTTTCGGGAAAAATGGGCGGCAGTATATCGATTAACGGTATCGACACGACTAAAAAGGAATTATATGAGATAGGACGAATGGTCGGTTCTATTTTTCAAAATCCAAAAAGTCAGTTTTTTGCAGAAGTTGTAGAAGATGAAATTGCATTCGGCTTGGAGAATTACGGTATCGAACGTACCGAAATTGTCAAGCGTATTACCGACTCTCTACGTATGATTAACGGCGAAACGTTACGAACAAGAAATCTGTTTCAGCTTTCAAGCGGAGAAAGACAGAAAGTCGCGATTGCATCAATTAATGCACTTGATCCGCCGGTCTATGTATTTGATGAGCCTTCTGCAAATCTTGATATGGCAAGTGTGGAAGCGCTAAAACGATTAATGGCTTTGTTAAAAAAGAAAGGAAAAACGCTTATCGTTTCCGAACATCGAATCTACTATCTCAAAGATATCATCGATCGGTATTATTACATAGAAGACGGAAAAATTATCCGCTGCTATACAAAGGAAATATTTGAACATTCACCGGTTGAATTTTTTCAGCAACAGGGCTTACGCTTATATTCCCTTGACTGTATTGAACCGCACGGGCAAACAATATCCGGAACACGGCGCCTGAAAATCGATAACATCTCTTTTTCATACAACAGACAATCGTTACTGAAAAATTTAAGCTATTGTTTTATGAGTGGCACGATATACGGCATCATCGGCGGTAACGGCGCCGGTAAAAGCACCTTCGCAAAAGTACTGAGCGGATTGCTGCGTGAAAAACACGGCAGTATTTCTTCGTGCGGAAAAGACAGCTGCAATGACATAAAACTCAACAGCCGTACACGGAGGAAAATAATATACTATTTGTCAAATAACTTTGACAGTAATCTTTTTGAAGTTTCCGCTGCAGAAGAACTGCGATTAAATGCCCCCGCCGCCGACACCGCTGAAATCCTAAAAGACTATCGCTTGGACACCGTTGCGGAGACACATCCGCAAATCCTCTCCGGTGGACAAAAACAACGGCTGGCAATCGCCGCCGCCTCATTATTAAAAAGGGATGTGTACATTTTCGACGAACCGACGAGCGGCTTAGACGGAAAGAATATGCGTCTTATAGCCGATAAAATGCGGGAACTGCAAGCGCAAGATAAAATCGTTATTGTTATTTCTCACGACTATGAATTTTTAATGGAGATTTGCAGTATTGTGTTACACTTAAACGGAAATTCATTTACGGAATACACTGCTGCAAGCGATAAAGAAAAGATATTGAAGATTTTGCAGCAGGAATAAACCTTGCCTCGATACTCTGCATCGAAGGTATTGATTACCCGAACGCATGAGCGCGTAAAACGGCATTCATTTTTGTCTGATATCCTTTGCCCTGCGCTTTGTACCATTCTAAAACATCGGTATCAACTCTTATATGAATTTCCGTCTTTCTAGGTTTGCACCATTCAGGATGAAGTTTCGCATACAGTTCAGGTTTTACCTCTTTGAGCGGGCGGAATTGAGCAAGTTCCTCTTTGGTTTGTTTTGGACATTCAGGGTCGTATTCTGTCTGCTTTGATGGTACTTTAGCAACAGCTTGGCGGATATTCAATATCTCTTCCTGCGTCAGCGGTGCATTCATAACTTCTTCAAGCGTCATAGTTACGATAGTACTCATCGATTTCCTCCTGTTCTGCCGGGCGAATGGTACGGAACAATCGAAAGAATAGAACAAATCGATGATTTAATTATTACCGCTGTCACCGTATACTGATACTGAAAACATATATAATCTCATTGTTGTAGACATCAACATTCTCCGGTTATCTCCGCCATATACAAAGGCTTCTCTAGGTTGCAAAACACATTTTTAAAATCGGCTTACCAGTACTCTGCCTTACATTTGCGGCGTAAATTTTTCGGTAAAAAACACTAAGTTCTTTGCAAGAAATACTGCAGAATAGGTAACAATACTGCCTGCACATAAAAGCGCAAAGGGAATCCAAAAAGAATCGCCGAATTGGCTTAAATCGATTTTGCCCATATCGCTGAATGGAAGGAGAATAAATCCGAGTATCAAGAACGTGCCGACAGCGAGCCACGGCAGAAATGTTTTGTCTTTTCCCTGGCGGGTGGCAACCGGTGTACTCTGTTTATTCAGCAAGTGTATTGCGTTCATTGTCGCATTCAGCATCCGCTCATCAACTGCAGTAGAGGTATGCACTATTTGCCGCTGAACATTCTCTGCAGCTGCCATCCGGTTAACAGCTTGCCTACACGATGTACAGCATAAAAGGTGCAGCTTGAGTCCCGCTGAAAGCGGTTCATGTTTATCGAGTAAAAGATACTGATCTTGAAAAATATCACAATTCATAGAATCTCCATCCATTAATTGCTAATGGGGCACAACGGCCGGATACGAAAAACTCGATCCCCGATGCGTATATTCAAAGACCGCACGGTCTTCTTTAAGATATTCCCGTAAAATTTTCTTTGCACGGAAGATATGAGATTTAATCGTATTCAACGGCAGTTCGGTAACTGCCGCAATGTCGGTATAGCTCATGTCGTAAAAGAAGTAAAGGTCAATACAAATACGGTAGTTATCGGGTAAATTACTTACCGCCTCACGCACTGACAAGATGATACATTCATTCAAATGTTTTTCTTCGGGATTATCCCCCCGGTACTCAATTTCAGCACCATCTGCAAGTGAGGCATAGCTCCGTCGTTTTTTAACCGAGTTGAGCGCCGTATTATAGGCGATACGCATCAGCCATGTTGCAAACGGCGCTTCCGCCCGAAACGTTCCCAGTGCAGAGTATGCTTTCAGCATCACATCCTGCACAAAGTCCTCACAATCATCGGTGTTGTCAAAAAAGCTCAACCCGAGCATATAGACCCGTTTTTGATATTGCGCCGCCAACACGGCGAAAGCTTGCGTATTGCCGTTTAATACCGCTTTGCACACCTCGTAATCCCGCAGCGTTTGATTAAGCCCTTCTTTTTTATAAACGGCGGCATAATCGGTTGTCATATTCATCGCCTATCCCTCCGTTTTTCCTTCCGGCAAAGCAGCAGGCTTCCGTACTTCATTATCCCCGCTGCGGCGGGTAATTGCGTAAAAGAGCGTAAGGCTGATGCCAAGCGCTAGCGGAATAAGACCTCCGAGTAAAACATAGCCGATTCCGGCAATAAAATAGAACAAGCCGAATAATACGCAGCCGATAACGGTCAGTATAATACCTAACAGCAAGCAAAAAAGGCGGACATTCACGATAGGACGGATATAGGTATTTGTCTTAATCTGAAGCATAATCTGCCTATGCCGCCATAAAAAATAAAAAAAGACCAAAACGCTGCCCATCACAATCCCGACAATCGGAATAACGGCGATAATAATCTGCACTGCGACCATTTTTATTGCTTCCTTCCTTAATAAAGAATAACGAATTCCTCAAAATAGATATTATGAATCTGTCCCAATACGAGCTGTTTATTTATCCGTTCCATAAGCGCTCGTTTTATATCTTGCGGCAATTCACTGCTGAGCCGATACGCACTTTCGAACGAGAACCAATCGAGTATGTTTTTTTTCAGCACTTCTTTTTTCGCAACCAATTCTTCCTGGAACGCGGTGTCCGATGCCTTATATTCAAGAAAAGGCTTGAGGATAACAGTGATCGGCGGATTATCGGCTGTAACGGCACGGAGCTGACCAAGGTCACCATACAACGCATATTCCTTAGGAGGAATATAGACGGCGCCCGCATTCGATTCTTCATCCTGCCGGCCGGAAGCCCGTTCTTTTGTCTTTTTGACAACAGCGATAACCGTTCCGACTACAATAACCGTAATCAGAATGATGATAATGCCTCGCAACAGTTTAAATAGTTTGTCCGACGGATATACACTCATATTTGTTGAAGTATACCAAAAAAAAGCGATTGACAAAAGCCTCTTTTTATCTATAATGTGTTCATTGCAATGCGTTTTTTGCCCCGGTGGTGGAATTGGTAGACACGCTAGTTTCAGGTACTAGTGCTTTCACGGGCATGGGGGTTCAAGTCCCCCCCAGGGCAGTCCTTTTATCAGATACGGAACGTATACAATAATAGATACCTCCGGATAACCGATGCCCCTTTTCATTCAACCCCGCACCGCATAAGCTTCTTTCACCGATAATACAGTTTTACCGAAATAATTTTTTAGAAAGCGCTATAGCAAAGGAGTTTCCTATGAAAGATAAAAAACGCGGGTTTTTTCATTTGTTCTTTCGCGGTTTGAATCTTATCCGTCTGATTATTATTAATCTCATATTTTTCATTTTGCTTTTTCTATTTATTGCAGGTATTTACAAATACAATGACGGCACGGGGAAACAAAAAAATACCCGCGTTACGGTTTATGCCGACTCCCTTTTATTGATTAATCCGGCAGGACGCCTTACCGAAAAACCGGATGAATTTGTCTGGCGGAATTACCTGCTGTCGGATACAACTTCCGATGCCGTGTTATTATCGGATATTACCGATGCATTACGCCACGCCGCACATGACCGGCGGATAACAGGAGTTTTACTCGATCTTACCGGTCTCTACGGTATTTCCACAGGACATTTTACCGAATTAAAGACGGCATTGCTTGAATACAAGGACTCCAATAAACCGCTCTATGCATTTTCAACAAGTTACGGATTAGGGCGCTATTACATTGCCTCTTTTGCCGACCATATCTACCTTGATCCTATGGGCGAGGTAGACTTATCGGGATTTTACACCGAATCGCTTTTCTACGGCGAAATGGAACATAAACTCGGCGTTCAATGGAATGTTGCCCATGCGGGGGCTTTCAAGTCGATGGCGGAAACTTATTCACGTACCGAAATGTCTACCGGAGTGCGTAACAATAATCTATCCGTACTGAAAGACTTATGGCACACATACTTACAGGATATAGCCGCCAATAGAGCCGCCGACGCAAACCTCTTCGAAACATATACGGTACGATATAACGATGCACTGCGGAAGGTAAACGGAAACAGCGCCCAAGCGGCACTGGATGCAAATCTCATCACCGATATCGGCACGTACGAAGAATGCGGCGTTGAACTGGGTGTATTGGATGAAGAAACATACGACCTTTCTGAACGGGATTTTATCAACTACAATAAATATAATAAGTCTTTTAAAAAGAAAGAAACGGATAATCGGATCGGGGTTATTTATTTAACCGGTTCGATTACGGGAACTACCGGCAATACTGCCGATAATGCGGACAGTCCTACCCTCGTAGATTTATTCGACGAAGCGGCTGATGACGATTCAATTAAAGCAGTAGTATTGCGGATTGATTCGGGCGGCGGAGAAGTGAACGCCTCTGAAGATATACGGAGAAGTTTGGAACGGCTCTCAAAAAAAATCGGTAAACCTGTTGTTGTATCGATGGGTGATATAGCAGCCTCGGGAGCATATTGGATTGCGTCTTCCGCCGATTATATTTTTTGCTCACCCTATACCATTACCGGTTCAATCGGTGTCTTTGCCGTTTCACCATCTATCCAAAAAGCGGTACAAGAATACTTCGGAATCCATGTAGATGGAGTAAGTGTTTCCGGCCGTATGCCCTATTCAATTTTCCGCAATCCGACCGATGCAGAAAAAACGCAATCGGAATTGGAAGTTATGCATACATACTCAATCTTTTTAGATACGGTAGCGCAAGGCAGAAATCTCCCGCGTGCAACTGTTGAAGAATTAGCTCAAGGGAAAATTTATTCCGGAACACAGGCGAAGGAGCTGCAGCTCGCTGATGAATTGGGCGGTTTTACCGATGCCGTCAATTATGCCGCGACCAAGGCAGGCATAAAAGAAACGTATTCGTTAAAGGTTTTATATAAAGAGCCGCCCGTAGCCGACGAAATCTTAAAAACGTTGCTCGCAGAAAATGCCCGATTCTATAAAACCGCCGATCTGCAAGTATTGCACGAGCTTTTTGGCCTGCGCTCCAAAAAAGGCTTTTATGTATATACCCCCATCAAAGCGCCGATGGAAGAGTGAAATCAAGCAAACGCATCAGACATTTCATCACTCAATGTACATCCGTGTATATTGAGTGATGGCGAATTTGCTATAAAGCACATTCGCTGTTGTTTAATCCCCCCGCCATCCATGGCGGATTTGCAAAACCCCGCAGAAGGATGAGACTTTTCAACCGGAATTGAACCTCTTCTCGGTTCAAATGGTCTGACAGCCTATTTATTTTGCGATTCTCATTTATTCATGCGGAGGGTTTAATACCCGCCGTCCACGGCAACGCTTGCGTCGGGGGTGTTGATTCCGTCTGATGTGTTTGCTCTGCTACGCCTGAAAAAAGTGTGCGAAATTTTTTCAAAATTTCGCACAGATAGAAAACACTTAAAGGTTTACCGCCTTAGTCCTTACAGCATTGCAATTTTCAGTCGTTTGCCGAAAACGGCGACGGCTTATTCGCAGAGGAAGCATGCGACTTGATGGCCGTTCCCTTTGTCTTTCAGCTGCGGGATAGTGTTTTTACAGTGTTCCATACGCTTGGGACAGCGGTCATAAAAGTAGCAGCCCGTGCGCTGTTCCGTAGGTGAAGGCACATCTCCCGATAAGATAATTCGCTTGCGCTTGCGTTCGATTTCCGGATCCGGGATAGGAGCTGCGGAAAGGAGCGCTTCCGTGTACGGGTGCAGCGGTTTTGAGTAAAGCTCTTCGGCATTCGCAATTTCTACGATAACCCCGAGATACATAACCGCAACCCGCGTGGAAATATACTGGATAACGGCAAGATCATGCGCGATAAACACATAGGTAAGCCCGAATTCATCCTGCAAATCCTTAAAGAGGTTAAGAATCTGCGCTTGGATGGATACGTCGAGCGCGCTGACCGGCTCATCCGCAAGGATTAACTCCGGCTGAAGTGCAAGCGCACGGGCAATACCGATACGCTGCCGCTGTCCGCCTGAAAACTCATGCGGATACCGGTTGCGGAAAAAGCGGGAAAGACCAACCTTTTCCATTAATACCTCGACCCTGTCATCAATTTCTTTTTGCGTATACGAAAGGATGCCGCGCTTCGTTAAAATCTGCATCGGCTCTGCGATAATATTTCCTGCCGTCATGCGGGGATTCAGCGATGCATACGGGTCTTGGAATACCATCTGCATATCCTTACGCGCCTGCATCAGCGTATGGTGCGAACAACCGGCGAGCTCCATACCTTTAAACCGGACGGAACCCGATGTCGGCGTATACAGCTGCGCAATGGCGCGCGCTGCGGTTGATTTTCCGCAACCGGACTCCCCGACAAGACCGAGCGTTTCACCCTTTTTTACCGAAAAGCTGATACCGTCCACTGCACGGACAGCACCTTTCTTACGTGAGAAGATGCCCCCTTCCGCAAACGGAAAATGCATCTTTAAGTCTTTAACGGTCAATAATGCTTCCGATTCGTTATATCTTTCTTCCATAAATCCGCATCCTCCTATTCGTTATTTCCCGCAGATTCAGCTGCAGCATTGTTCGATACCGTTGCAACCGCTTCCCCTGCCGGCTTCCCCGACTGATAGAGCCAGCAACTGGTGCGGTGACTAGGGGAAAGGCTATATGAAGCGGGATATTCCGTTTTGCACTGCGGCATCGCTTCGGTACAGCGCGGATAGAACGGACAGCACGGTGGCAAGTCGATAACGTTCGGCGGCTGCCCGCTGATGGAGAATAACCGTCCCGTATTTTTTTGTCCATCCGCGGTACGGATTTAATTAATCCCCGTGTATAAGGATGTGCAGGATTTGCAAATAATTCATCTACGCCACCCTGTTCTACAATGCGCCCTGCATACATAACACAAACATTGTCGCACATACCGGCGACTAAACCGAGCGAATGGGTAATCATAATAACCGCGGTACCAAGCCGTGCACTCAAATCGCCTATTAAGTCCAAAATCTGCGCCTGAATGGTAACGTCCAGTGCGCTAGTGGGCTCATCGGCAATCAGTACCTCAGGGTCGCAGCTTAATCCCATCGCAATCATAACGCGCTGCCGCATACCGCCCGAGAACTGGTGCGGATAGCAGTCTACTCGCTTTTCCGCCGCGGGGATACCGACTAGCTTGAGCATTTCAATTGCTCGATCACGCGCATCTTTTTTCGATAAGCCCTGATGCAGCCGGATTGTTTCTATCATCTGCGTCGAGATTCTTAAAAAGGGATTAAGGCTGGTCATCGGGTCTTGGAAGATCATCGAGATTTTATTTCCCCGAAGCTGTCTAATCTCATTTTTATCCATCTTGAGCACATCTTTGCCGCCGAACCACACCTCGCCTCCGATGATTTTACCCGGAGGATTGGGAATAAGGTTCATAACCGCTAAATTGGTTACGCTCTTACCCGAACCGGACTCACCGACAATCGCCAGCATTTCGCGTTTATGCAAATCGAAAGAAACGCCGTCAACAGCCTTGACGATACCTGCATCGGTCCAAAACCATGCTTGTAAATTTTTAACCTGTAAGATTTTCTCGTCTGATTTTTGATTATTCATCGTTACACCCTGTTTTTACTCTGAGGATCGAAGGCATCGCGGAGGCCGTCGCCGAGAAAGTTCATTGCAAATAAGAAAACCGTCATTGCGATTGCCGGAACCAACAACTGCCACGGATAGAGCGTCATTACGTTTACACCATCGGATACAAGCGACCCCCATGAAGCCTGAGGTGCGGAAACACCGAGTCCTAAGAACGAAAGGAAACTCTCGTTCATAATAAAGCCCGGAATAGAAAGAGTTGAGTAAATGATGATAATACCGAGCGTATTCGGTAAAATGTGCCGGAAGATAATACGCGGCGTAGAAGCACCCATTGAACGGGCGGCTTCGACAAACTCGGCATTCTTTAAACTGATAACCTGCCCGCGCACGACGCGTGCGATGGTCAGCCACGAAACAAGTGCAATCGCAACAAACAAGATAATAATGCTCTGTCCCAAGATCGCCATCATAATGATAACAACGAGCATGTACGGCAAACCGTACATAATATCGACAAAGCGCATCAATACGTTATCGAGCCAGCCGCCGAAATAACCGCTGACCGCGCCGACCAGTACGCCGATAAATAACGAAGTAATCGTGCCGATCAAACCGATCATGATCGAAATGCGGCCGCCGTATACGACTCGGGCAAACACATCTCGCCCGAGCGCATCGGTGCCCAAAAGATAGCGGCGGTTGTGTACCGGATTATTCGTTACCTCCCGCTCTAAAGCGGCGAGCTCTTCTTTTTGTTTTTCCGAAAGATCAGCCCTACCTTCTTTTTTTGCCGTACGCATCATATCCGCACGACGCATTTTGAGCATCAGATTACCTGCCGTACGAAAAGAGGGCGGCAGATTCTGATGGATAATTGTCTGCTCGGAATAGGAGTAAATAGGCAGCAACGGGGCCAACAGCGAAATTGCAGCATAAAATGCTACAATAAAAAGACCGCCGATTGCCATTTTATTTTTTTTAAGCCGCCTCCATGCATCATCCCATAAGGAGACCGGCTTCATCGACTGGTTGAATTCATTCACTTGCCCGTTATCTTCAGTACGGTTTTCGGTATCTATTTGCTTAGTATCCATCTTCAGCCTCACTTATATGAAATGCGGGGGTCGATAACCGCATAGAGAATATCAACAACAAAATTCATCAAAATCAAAATAACGGAATACATAATCACCGTTCCCATGATCAGCGTATAGTCGCGGTTGAGAGCGGATTGAACAAAGAAGGTACCAAGCCCGGGAACCAAGAATATTTTTTCGATAACAACAGAGCCGGTGATAATACCTGCAAAAGCAGGGCCGAGATAGCTGATAACCGGCAACAGAGCACCCTTTAACGCGTGTTTAAACAGCACAACCGGATATGAAAGTCCTTTTGCATACGCAGTACGGATATAATCCGAACGCAGTACTTCCAAAATACTGGCACGAGAAAGACGCGCAATGTATGCAAAATACGGCAACGACAATGCAAGTGCCGGCATAATAATCGTTTTAAGCCCATGCCGTCCGGTAATCCAACCGGAGGTCGGCAGCCATTTTAATTTTACTGCAAAAAGAAGCATTAACAGCGGGCCGACAACAAATAACGGTACCGAAATTCCGATAACGGCAATAGACATCGATGCGTAATCGGCAATCGAATTTCGCTTTACCGCAGAAACAAGCCCTACAAGCAAACCAAAAAAGAGAGCAGCACAGAGGGAGGTGATACCGAGAATAAGCGAATTCGGCATGGTATTTCCGATTAAATCGTTGACGGTATAATCTTTATATCTGAAAGACGGACCGAGATCCCCTCGCAGCATATTACCCAGATACCGCGTATACTGCTTAAAAAGCGGCTCGTCCAAATGATACTCACGATTGATATTTGCAAGCACCTCAGGCGGTAAATTCCGTTCACTGGAAAAAGGTCCCCCGGGCGCTACCTTCATTATGAAAAAACTGAATGTTACAATTAAAAAAAGCGTCGGCACTAAACTAATTAACCGGCGTATAACAAATCGGATCATGCTTCCCCCAATAGTGTTAACATCTTCCGGGCATCTCTAAAAACGGGAGTCTTTAGAGCTTTCCTTCTAAAAAAGAAGCTCCGCAGGCAGCAAACCCGCAGAGCTTGTATGCCTCCTTGTCCGTTTTAGGATTGTTCGGTGGCATATGCCTATTCGGCGGTTGTAAGATTTTGGAAAAACAGAAATGCTTTCCAAAATTATCTTCTTTATTTTACTTTCTTCAGACCAACGTAGGGGTGGATGTCCTGCGGATTGTTATACCAACCTTCCCACTTTGTCGTATCGATGATGTTCTGGCTGACATACGAATACATCGGCAGTAAAGCCTGATCTTGTTCCAACAGGATTGTTTCTGCATCATGCAGTACCTGGAAGCGCTCCGCGCCACCTTTCATTGTGGCAGCTTTGCGGATTAATGCATCATATTCGGCATTGCCATATTGTCCGTTATTATTGCTGCCGTCAGTTAAGAAAAGTTCCAAGAAAGTATTAGGATCCTGATAGTCACCTGTCCATCCTGCACGAGTTATATCAAAATCATGCTGGTTACGCTTGTCGATATAGGTTTTCCATTCATAGTTTTGGATCTTAACCTCAACACCAAGATTTCGCTTCCATGATTCCTGAACATATTCTGCAATCATTTTATGACCTTCCAGCGTATTGTAAATAACCGTCAATGAGGGGAAGCCTTTTCCATCGGGATATCCTGCTTCTGCAAGCAGTTTCTTTCCGAGTTCGGGATCATAGCCTGCGCCTTGCCCCGGTGTATAACCTGCCATCGGGGGAACCATCGAGCGGGTTGCTACCTGACCGGCTTTTGTTACCTTCTCTACCAACTCCTGCCGATCCAGCGCCAGTGTCAAAGCTTTACGTACACGGGCATCCTGGAGCGGACCGCGCTTTACGTTAAAGATGTAGTAATAGGTAGAAAGCTGCGGAGCAACCTGATAGTCGGGCAGCTGCTT
Organism: Treponema sp. OMZ 838; assembly: GCF_000775995.1. Lineage (NCBI taxonomy): Bacteria > Pseudomonadati > Spirochaetota > Spirochaetia > Treponematales > Treponemataceae > Treponema > Treponema sp. OMZ 838. The sequence goes on from NZ_CP009227.1 coordinate 431,441, forward strand.
TACTTCGTCGATACGGGGTACCGGAATACCGGTATTCCAGTCAAGCTCTCCTGCCTTATACTTTTCGTAAGACGTATTGCTGTCTTCGATTGGCAAGAACGTTATACGAGAAAGATGCACATTCTCTTTATTCCAGTATTTGTCGTTCGGTACAACGGTAATTTTTTCCTGCGGGACCCATGTTTCAAGCACAAAGGGACCGTTTCCCACAAAGTTGCCGGGCTTAATCCAGTCATTACCGAATTTTTCAATTGTGTGCATCGGCATAGGATTAAAGGCATAATGTGCTAACATATCAATAACATAGGGTGCGGGGCCGGTCAGCTGTACTTCGAAGGTTTTATCATCGACAGCCTTAATTGCAACAGCGGAAGCATCTGCCTTACCGGTATTATACTCCTCAGCTCCTTTTACAACCATGTTGATCATAAATACATACTGAGAGCCTGTTTCCGGTGCCAGCATACGCAGCCATGAATCGACAAATGTCTTTGCGGTGATCGGTGTTCCGTCGCTCCACTGTGCATTCCGTAAGTGGAAGGTATAGGTCATACCGTCTTCGCTGATATCCCATGATTCCGCAACGCCCGGTACTGCAGTACTGGTTTTCGGATCATAGCCTACCAAACCTTCAAACAATGCCATATTGATGCGGTGCTCGGGTACGCCCTGAATTTTTGCGGGATCCAAGCTCTGCGGCTCAGCGCCGTTACCGAGAATAAATTCGGCTGCAGCGTTATTGGCTGCTGATCCCTTTTCACCGCTCTGCCCACCGCAGCTTGCCAAAATCAGCGCTGCGCCTACCAAAGCAGTTAATAAGCATATCATCTTGTGCTTCATACTCTACTTCTCCTTTTAAGTTATAGTGAGTGATATTATTTGATTATACATAATCTTATCATTGTATCAAGTATATTTATACAATAAATCTGAAAAAACCGTATATTTTTGCATTTTTTTCAGAATTGCTCTATAGACTAGCATTATCAAGGAAGATTTTGTATACTACCGCGATGGATGGGACAAATTCACTACGGAAAATACAAAAAGTATTTAAAAAGACCTTGTATTCCCCTAAAGTACCGTTAAGTACTATTCGGGAGGAATATGATTCCTTTTTTTATTCGCCGTATCTGCCGAACAATACGGATATAACGCGCGATACGATCGGTTCGGTGCCGGTAGAAATATTGAAACCCGAAGTTGCAGCGGCAAACCGTGTTATTCTTTATGCACATGGGGGATCCTTTGTAAATGGGTCGTGCAAGGCTTCACGCAATTTTTGCGCTTCGTTTGCTCATGAATGTGCGTGCAAATTATTTTTGCCGGAGTACCATCGCGCGCCGGAATATCCTTTTCCTGCCGGCTTGGAGGATATCTTTATTACCTATCGAGAAATACTGAAAAAATACGATTTTCCTCCGGAATCGGTCGTTATTGCAGGGGATGAGGCGGGAGCAAATTTGGCAGTCGCACTTGTTCACTATTTAAAACAGAAAAAGCTCCCCCAACCTGCTGCGCTCGTACTCATTTCGCCGTGGCTGGATGTTTCATGCTCAAACGAAGAAATGCATACGTTACAAAAGTCCGATAAATTTTTGATGAAAGAATCATTTCAGGCAGTGGCCGGACGCTATACTGCAGCTGACAATTTTCAGAACCCGCTGGTATCTCCGCTTTACGGTTCCTTTGCAGGTTTCCCTCCGATATTTATTCAGTGCGGCGGTAAGGAAATTCTCTTAGCAGATGCAAAGGCTCTCACACAGAAGATTGAAGCGGCCGGCGGACAGGTGCAGTTAGATATATGGCCTGAGATGTGGCATTTCTTTCAGGCGATGGATGCACAGGCAAAAGAAGCTCACTTAGCAGTAGAAAAAATGGGACAATGGGTGCAGTCTCTTTTTATTGAGGAAGAATGATCAACATGATGGAATTGGTAGCCCCTGCCGGCAATCTGGAAAAACTGCACTACGCGTGGGAATACGGAGCGGATGCCGCCTATATCGGCCTCAAAAATTTTTCCTTGCGGGTAAAAGCAGATAATTTTTTTACCGACGAATACAAAACTATCAGCGCACTGAAAGAGCACTATGCAAAACAGGGAAAACCCAAGAAGCTGCTCTGTGCACTGAATATTTCTTTTCATAATGAGGATATTAAGGCCTTTTTGGCAGAAGCCGATTATTTTAGGCTCTACCCTATCGACGCCTTTATTATTCAGGATATCGGAATGGTTTCCGTATTACGCAAACATTTTCCCGATACACCGATCCACCTCAGCACACAGGCAAACTGTATCAACTATGAAGCGGTGCGGGTATACCGCGACTTGGGATTTAAACGCGTGGTACTCGGTAGAGAGGCCTCGCTTGCCGATATTGCCGAAATAAAAGCGCACGTACCGGAGATGGAGCTTGAATGCTTTGTGCACGGTGCAATGTGCATTGCGTATTCGGGGCGATGTCTTATCAGCGCATACCTTACCGGCCGCAGCGCGAATGCAGGAGCCTGCACCCACTCCTGCCGGTGGGACTATTCGCTTGCCGTTGAAGAAAAAGAGCGCCCGGGAGAATACTTTCCCGTAGAAGAGGGCGACGGCTATACGGCGCTGTTTTCGTCTAAAGACCTCTGCATGATAGACTACCTGACCGACTTGAAAAAGGCAGGGGCAGATGCGCTTAAAATAGAAGGAAGAATGAAAAGCCTCTATTATACAGCGCTCGTTACCCGCGCCTACCGGAAACGGATCGACGCCTTATTCGGCAAAATCTCCCCGGCCGAAGCTGAGCCCTTTGTGAAAGAGCTGTACAATACGGCGCACCGTGCGTTCGGTACCGGCTTTTATTTTTCAAAGGATGATGCCAATAAAACAACCCGCGGGGAATCCAAGTCGCCGTATAGCATGGCCGGTACCATCGGGAAAGAACTCGGCGGCAACCGCTACGAATTCATATCGATGAATAAGATTACCGCAGATATGCCGCTTGAATATATCGGCCCCGACATCTGCGCAATCGAAGACTGCAATTACACCCTGCTCGACCCCGAAACCGGCGCTACCCGCGACTGGGTATGCCACGGACATCCCTGCATTATCGAAACGAACGTACCGCTGCGCAGCGGTTTTATTGTGCGTACGAAAAACCGTGAAAATTCGGAAACGACCGCATAGGCCTTATAGATTATGTTTTTTATACAGCGTAAATCAAAGTACTATATCGAACGATCTGTTAGAAACGGTTGACATTTTAATTACAGTTGATTATGATAGATTCACATTATACAGCTATGAATCAGCTATGTGTGTAGTAGATGGTATTCCTCCCAAAAATAAGTGTTAGAGCGGTCTTATAAGTCCCCATAAGGCCGCTCTTTTTTTATTCGGCGGTATTTGTGTCTTCCTGCCGATTTAATACCATGGCGCTCTGCATCGGGATTATGGATTATACAATCTGTCAGCAGTAGTTGACATTTTTTACGATTTTTGTAAGTATAGGCAAACATTAGGAGGTTTAGATGTTATCTAAAAAACATATCGTATACGGAGCGGCGGTATTGCTGCTTGCCGTATTTTTTACCGGATGTAAATCGACATCCGCAGCTGCAAAGCTCGAAGCGGGAAATGAACTTTCTGCGTGGAAGGGCGAATGGCAATCCTTTAGTGCGATTTCCGGCGCGACTCAGCTGAACGACGCATATAGAACGCAAGCGGAAAAGATGCCGTACTATACCGAAGACGGATTAAAGGCAGCAGTTTCCAATATGTTTGCAACACCGATTGCAAAAGTCAAGTTTGACGGTTCTAATACCGTATTGTTTACCGTAATGGACAAAGACGGTAATGAAAAACAAATTCCGTGCGAATACCGTTATACCGGAATGAAACCCATGCAAGGGTTTGAAGGCCATTCATGGTATGCATTTGAAGCGATCAAACCGGTACAAGGCTTAGCGGAAGCGCAATATTTTATTATCGTACCTCCGCATCGAGATTCCGAAGACAGCTTATTGCACTGGCACGCACGGTTCGGCAGCAGAGACATTAAGTCACTGGTAGAAAGCGATCCGCTCTGGTGGCCGACCTACGCCGATACGGCAGTCTCGAACGAAAACCTGTTAAAAGAAATGACCGATACGATTAAGGAAGTTGCGGAGATGTTGCCGAAAGCTCCTCTTATGCCGTATACGGGTAAATGGATCAACACTGCACTGATCTATGACGATCCGCGTCCCGCCGTTCAGGCAGCGTACGCAAAGCTCATTAAAGAATTTTCCGGAAAGAAAGACGGCAGCGACTTTACCAAAGAAGAAATCATTAAGATGGCAAAGAAAAGCTACGGTACTGCTTCCGATTTTACACACCTTGAATTCGTTACCGGAAACGATAAAAACGAAATGGTTGTATGGAAAGGTATGACCGAACTTTCGAGAGTTGCTTACAGCCGTGACGGCGCTAATAAACTGCGCGCTACGGCAAATGCATTTGTTGCATCCGACCGGCAAAAAGCGGGAAAATTCGCCTTTTTATCGATGACGACACCGCACGGCAGTCCCGCGCACATGCATGTATGGTACGGTATGAAGCCGAGCGAAATCGAAAAGACGGACGGTAAAAAGCCGACCTGTATTCCGGCAGACAGCTCTGAAGAACTGGTTGCAAAGCGCGTACTCGATACATGTCGTAAGCTTTTAAGAGAGGCGACAAAATAACCTGATGAAGAGTAGGAATTTATTTCTCCCAAAATAAGTTTTTGAGCGGTCTTATATATCCCCATAAGGCCGCTCTTTTTTTATTCGGAAGCATTTGCAGTAAACCTGTTCGACAATGCGGTTATCGAACAGGTCAAGCATTTGAGTTTTCCCGTTGAGCTAATCCGCGCTGCGCGGCAAGCATTTCGAAGGCGGCGATGCGGGCTTTTTCCAATAGCGCAAAGTCGCGGATGGGATCGGCAAGTTCAAAACCGCAATAGCCGGACTGCTCAACGCCGCCGATGTCTCCCGGCCCCCGCAGCTTTAAATCTTCTTCCGCAATGACAAACCCGTCAGCCGTGCTTGCCATCACCTTGAGCCGCGCCATACCGGTTTCGGTGATATTTTTCCCATAGAGTAAAAAGCAATAGGATTGCTCGCTGCCCCGCCCGATCCTACCCCGCAGCTGATGCAGCGCCGAAAGGCCGAAGCGGTCGGCGTGTTCGATGACCATACAGGTGGCGTTCGGCACATCGACGCCGACTTCAATAACGCTGGTAGCCACAAGGATGTGAATAGCTCCTGCTCGGAACTCCTGCATAATAGCCCGCGCTTCGTCCTCCGGCACCTTGGAATGCAGGAGTGCAAGCCGGTGATGGGGAAAATCCCGCGTCAGCTCCGCGAACATATCTTCCGCCGATTTAAGGCTGAGCGTCTCCGAATCTTCGATAATCGGGTACACAAAATAGGCTTGCTTTCCGGCAAGGATATCCTGCCCGATAAAATAATACACTTTTTCGGCCTTGCTTTCGGGGGCAACATAGGTAATCACCGGCTTGCGCCCGGGAGGCATCGTTTTGATAACAGAAATGTCGAGGTCGCCGAACATCGACAGCGCAAGCGTCCGCGGTATGGGCGTCGCACTCATCATCAAAAAATGCGGAGCCTTTTTTCCGCTGTCGATACCTTTTTGGATAATTGCAGAGCGCTGGAGTACACCGAAGCGATGCTGTTCGTCGATAACAACCATACGCAGGTTTTTATACAGCGTCTGGGCGGAAAAAAGGGCGTGCGTACCGATGATGAGGTCGATATTACCGGAAGCAAGCTGCTGTAACAGCTGAGAGCGTCCCGCCGCCTTGAGGTTGCCGGTTAAAAAAGCAAGCCGCACGCCGAGCGGTTCCAAAAGCTTTGCCGCATTATCGGCGTGCTGCCGTGCCAGCAGCTCAGTCGGCGCCATCAGCGCCGCCTGTCCGCCGCCCTCTATCACTTTTAAGCAGGCTAAAAACGCAACGAGGGTTTTGCCCGAACCGACATCACCTTGAATAAGGCGGGCGGCGGGCGCCGTTCCGTCGAGGTCGGCGTTAATCTCTGCGGTAACGGCTTGCTGGTCTGCGGTAAGCGTAAACGGCAGGCGTGAGAGCAGCTCCTTTTGCAGCGGACTGTAGGCGTACTGCAGCGCCGCCGGTTGAGCCGTACCTTCCGAAGCGTCATCCCGCACCGCCGTACGCGGCAGCACACCGCGCCGCTCAAGCGCACGCATACCGACAGCTGCCTCGTACAGGAAGAACTCCTCAAAGATGAGCGCGGTACGGGCGTTTTCCGCCTCCTGCATGGAAGAGGGGCGGTGCATTGCAAACAACACGGTTCTTTTATCGGGATAGCCGTATTTATTTAATACATCGGCGGGAAGTTCGGAGTCGATGCCCCGCGCATACGAATTAAGCGCCTGCTCGATGAGCTTGCGCAGCTTTGTCTGGGTAAGCCCCTGCGTTAGCGGATACACCGGCAAAATACGGCGCTCCGCCGTATCGTATTGTTCTATATCAAACGAACTCGATTGGATAGCCCCGTATTTAACGGAAAAACTTCCGTAGACCAACGCCTTTGTACCTTCGGGAAACGATTTCTCTAAAAAAGGCCGATTAAAGCACGCAAGCTCGCCGCGGGTTCCTTCGGAATCGCAGACAATCAACTTGAGCGTTTTCATACGCCCGTAGCCGAACCATTGCTGATCCATAATCGTTACCGGAACATTCAATTTATGAAACGCATTCCATTCGCTGAGCGTATTATACCTGCTGCGGTCTTCCCATGCGCGCGGCCAGAGCCGTAGTAGATCACCGACCGTCGAGATCCCCAGCCGATTCAGTTGTTCAACAGTTGTTTTCCCCGCCCCATACAAATTTGACACGGGTGTTTGAATTTCTCCAATCAGCATAGGGGCAGTATACCACAAGAAAAAGCCTTACGGCGAGATGTTTCGCCACATGACGAAGCAAATACATCGGAGTGTTTTTAATAGCTCCTGCAAAACGAACCAAAATTCTTAATTACGTACCCCTATTCCCCACCATTCATCGAGCATTGCTCGCGCTTCTTCCTGTAATACAGGAGTAACGCAGGCTTCCAGCTGTTTGAGGTTATCGGTACGGTATGTGCGTCCGAGGGCTTTGACTGCTTTGCGTATTTCGCTGCCGATGGAGGGGTGGTCATCCAAATAAGAAAGGATAATGGTAAACACCGAAGCAGCGGAGCATACTTTTTCCCATTCGGCAAGGTCGGAGATTTCTTTGCGGGAAGTAACGCCGGTGTTGATGCAGTAATTGTAGACAATATCGGGAATACCTCGATATTTATCCGCATATAAGGCAATAAAAAAGTAGGTAAGAACGTCTTCCGCCATAGTGCAATAGGTAAAGGGAATGGCTGCGTAGGCCTTTTGAACAAGATTAGTTTTAAAAAGTTTGCCCCACAAAAAGTCCGAATAGAGGCGTTTTATCAGAAATCCGTGCATAATTGCATCGCCATGTAAAACACCCTCGTATACGTTTTGAGCTCTTCGTACAAAAACGGCAACACGTGCTTCCGGTTCCCCTTCCGTACCGAATACCGCTGCCTTTCCATGCACAATATCCGCGCCGGACGCACAGGCGGCATCGTACAGTATATGGAGAGCCTTTGGAGGCAGCTCATCATCGGAGTCGGCAAAGGCGATGTATTCCCCCGATGCAGCGTTTACCGCTGTCCGGCGTGCTTCCACCAGCCCAAGGTTCTTCCCGTGTTCCAAAAACACGAACGGCAGCCCCTGCGCATTAAATCGCTTTGCGTATATTTTAACAATACTCCGCAGTTCTTTTGTGCCCGGGCTGCCGTCGTTGACAATAATAGTTTCAACCAGCGGTGCATCCGCCTGTTGTAACACTGTGTCTAAAAACCGCCCGACCAGCCCCTCCGTCCCGTACACCGGAACGCAGAGGCTGACAAGCGGCTTGTGCTGCGCTGCACGCCCGAAGCGCACTGCGCAGCGTTGGCGAAAAGTCATCTTACGGGTTATTTCCACTCAAAACCGGAACCGGGACATAACTCCATAGAGAATTTACCACCGGCTTCCTTTTCTTCCGGTGAGTTCAAATTTCCGTCTAAATCGTATTCCAAAACTTTATTGTCACTCTGAGGATCAGGCAGCGGACTCAGCGCCCCCGAAGTATTTCCTCCTACAGCATAAGCTCCATCCGAAGCAATGACGAGCTTTTTCGGCTTAACAGCGATAAAGCGGTAAAATCCATAGCTGACTCCCGGATCCGTACCATCCGGAGGTATGGGACTCTTTTCATGCACTTTCTCTGCGTCACCGGAGAACAATGTTTTTGCAGTTTCAGCGATTTTATACAGTATTCCACTGCTCTTAAATTCATCAATTCCATAATAGGAAAAAGCCGGATCGCCATATTTCATATTCTTCTCTAGCTTTGATGTAATAGCATACAACACACCGTTAACTATTCGCAGATCATTAACAGTGTTATCAATTTTCGTATATTGCGGATAGGGACCACTAGGTTCCGTAGGAGTCAATTGAAGTTCTCCGACAGTAATTGCTCCTTTATCGGCTCCGTCCTGCTTGGCGTATTTCTTTACCGATAATGTATAACCGGCAGGAGATATGCTTATTGTCCTTACACCGACAAACACCCCATCATTATTTGCGGCAAGTGCGGTAACTTTTTCACTTGCCGGAACTGTGATACTATAAGTCTCAGCCTCGGCATCCGGAAAGTCTTCATAACCGGAGGCGTGCCCCCATTTAAACCTTTTTATAGTATGCGGACTACTACTATTCGCCTCTGCATAATATAAATAATTTTCCCCATTGGAAATATCTACAGCAATAGCAGCAATAGTAGTCGATGTTCGTAAATCCAAGTCTCGAGCCGAAGTCTTATCGTACGAACCGTCTTCTTTCAGTGCAAAGCGTCTTACCGTGCAATATAAACTGTTGTCTTTCCACAGTATATACAGATTACCGTCTTGGTCATAGCAGAACACATCGGTAGGAGCAGTAGTCTGTTCGCTGGAAAACCAGAACTGATCGTCAGGAATTGTTGGGCAAGGTGTGTTCGCGTTATCGGCGAGCCAATATTTCATACCATAATAGTTAGGCACAGTAACACCGTTATCGCTTTTCTCCCACAACAGTATCTTCGTATTGGGGAGCTTGTACTCAGGTTTTTGCTCATACCACGTTGCACCCGCATCTTTGAAAGTTACCCCATGAGTTTTCCGATTAAGCACAGCGATACGGTTTTTGTTGGCGGTTATATGCCAGTTCTCATTTATATAGGCAAAATCAACTCCATCGTCTGCGATGTACAGGTTGTCCTCATCGCTGCCGATAAAGCCTACCGGATTGGAAAAATACCGTGTATCAAATGTAATAACGGGATCAGTTCCGCCGGCTTTTGGATTAAGCCCCTTAACGCCTTTTTGTTCAAGAGTGCCGTTGTCTTTATACGCACACTGCACAACCGACCCCACCATATACCACTGGTTACCCGCTACGCTATTCTCGCTGAGCAGGCAATACACATTGTCTTCGTCGGCAAAAAGGCCTGTACAGTTAGTGAGGTTATTGCCGAAAACGGTATCTGTACGCAGTTTAGGAAGATTTAGACTCGCAGCATCAGGTCCTCCAACCGGCTTAAATTGTAATCGCTTACGCCCCGGATGAGCAGGCAACTCTTCAATTTTAAACTTACAGGCATACAAGGTAGTGCCATACACCACAAATAATACATCATCATAAACTGCCGCAGCACTAACATTAGGGGATGAAACAGGAATCGGGAAGCTGTCCTGTACGATATATTCAAACGAATGGTCTTCTTTTTCTTTGAGGCAATAAACGGTACTACCGTCAAACAAAAAAATGTAGTTATGTTTTACATCAATCGCCATATTCGTTATCGTATCGATAGTAGAGGGCGGCAGTGCATCGACAATCTTATCGTGAAATCCGGTATCGGTACCGCCATTCCCTTCTACATCGATACGCCGTAAATGAGTAGTCTGGGTAACCGAGTGCTTATTCCGATACAGTACATATATTCTGCCGATACTGTCCCGTGCAATAACAGGGTGAACATCATGATGCGCACTATGCTCGATAGGAATATTCTTTAAAAGCTGTTCACCGCTTTCCAGCTTGAGAGATGCCGCACGTCCGGCACCGTTTATAAGGATATTCCGCATGATCTTCGGTGTTTTAGACAGCTTTACGAAAATTAAATTGTCCCCTGCCGTAACGGTGTGTTCTTCTGAACCGCGCCACTCGCCTGCCGCCGTTGTAACCTTCACTTCTATAGTAATTTCCGTACCGACGGGAAGTTGAAGCATTACATCTGTCCTGTGTTCTGCATCTACCAACTTATGCCCATTTTCATCGGTAACGGTGATTGTTGTATTATCTTTGTGAAAAATAGGCAGTCCTGCCGCATCAACTGAACGGGCTGCTCCCCCGCCCCCAATAACAACCCGTACGGTGCCGGTATCTCCGTCGGTAAGCATACCGTTACATGCCGTAAATACAAGGCACAGTACTGCAAAAAGAATACTGACAGAGTTCACATACAGCTTTTTCATATCCTACCTCCTCGTACTAGTCTTTAGGCTTTATCATAGAATTAAATATGCTATCTTTTTAAGTACCCACACTTTACCCTTTTTTTAAATATAGTATACACCGTTTTCGATAAAAACACAAACACAAATCGTGAGTATACGGGACAAACCGCCTTTCATAGGGATTCCGGCCGGTGCGTTTGCCCTGTAGTGTTTCATTGACTGAAACATGATAAAAACAGGTAAGTCATTATCAAAACAGTATTTATAACAATTACGAAAAAGAGCATACCTTCATTGTAGCAAAAATTGACAAAGCTATTTTTACACACAAAGCGCGGATAGCGCTCTTTAGAACCTGTTTCGGCGGTCTAAAGGCTCGATTCGCTCCATTGTAGTGAAAAATAAGTATATGGCTTTGCCGTTTTTCCATGTATTTATTTTTATCAATGACGGTTAGTCGTTGGTTAATAGGGATAATAGCTCTCTCTTAAAGACTATCATTCCGGGACGCCCTCAAAAAGAAAACGGCCTTTGAGGGCGTTTTTTTATCCTATCGACTAACCCAACCCTACACACACAGGAGCAAAAGATGAAGGTGTACACATTTGCAAGCCTCAAAGGAGGCACCGGCAAATCTTCGACAACGATAACCGCTGCGGAATGCTGCGCGGCTGCCGGTAAAAAAGTCCTTGTCATAGACATGGACATAAACAATTCGGTCTCATTCTATTTTTTACAAAATAGTAATGAGAGTGGGCAAAAAAATATCGCCTACGCATTGCAAAGCGATAATCTTTCCGATTTCATCATTACTACAAAGAATGAAAATATCGATATTATTCCGTCAAGCTTACGTCTCGTCGATCTTAGAGCGATGTCGACGAGCATATTAAAAAGACTAATGACAAGTCTTAACAATCGGTATGATGCCGTGTTTATCGACACGGCGCCGACATACGATAATATTGTACTTAATGCAATAAACGCAGCAGATTATATTATCACCCCGATAAATTACGATCAATTTAACTTCAATACGTCCATATTCTTAAGTCAAAAGCTCCGTTTAGAGACGGAAAGCTTTGATAAATGGTTCTTATTCTTCAACGGCTATGAAAGCCGATACGACGGGAATCCTGAAAGTCTCCAGAACCAATATCACCTGTTATTTTCGCAGCATGACATCTTAGGAAAAAAACTTCTACCGGTAAGATTTCCTTTTACCCGCAATATGCGGAAATTTGCGGATACCAATGAAGCCCTTTGCAACAAAGGGCAAACGGAAAAGCTCCACAAGGCGGTGTGCGAGCTATGTTCAATACTGTTGGAAGAAGAGATTCGTCCCGAAAAGTTTTAAAAGGTCGAAATATGAAAGAAACAATTGAAAAGGCTCTTAACCGTATAGCTGTCAGTATGGAGGCACGGAAACGAGAACAACAGTTAGCGGGTATTTTTCTTAAACCGATTTCAAAGCGAGCAAAAAAACTTCTTGAAAAGATTGTTGCAAATAAAGAAGCATACCCTGTTTATGTAACCGTAGGCGATGATAAAGAGGATACTATTACTATTCGCGAAAATTGTAATATGGCGACTGCAATGGTTTTTCTTGTAAAAGAATTTTCATATGGCAAGGAATATTATCCTATCAAACAAACCTATTTTAACTATGACGGGAGTGTTCTTAAAGACATTAAACTTATTCCGACCGGCTATAGTTTTATGGTCGGCAGTAAACAACAGGAACGCAGTACCAGTCATTGCCTTTTCCTGCTTGAGCATATCAATCGATTAAAAAATCATAAAGGAGGCAAATAATGCTGTATTTTTATCTTATTCTATTTGTATTTGGAGTATTATTGTGCTTGTTTATCATGTATTTTATATCTTGCAAGAACCTAAGTTCATCTGTGACACTTTCTCTTCTTGTATCGTTACCTGTCGTTGCATTGGGCTTGTGGATTTGTTGTACTTTTGTGTATAAATACGCTTTTGAAGAAGCATGTGAAACTATTTCTGAACTCAAGGATGAAGACAGAAAGCAATTAGTAGAAGATATTGTTAGTCATAACAAGTTTCTAGATCGCTTTGCCTTTGGATTAGCAAGAGTTGATACAAACAAATATCCTGATTTATTTTCTGCTACGGAAATAAACTCAACTGAGACAACAAAGCGGCCTCAAAATAATTCAGACCAGAGACATTATATAATAAAACTTTTTTTCGCCAGTATCACGATTACGGTTAATTTTATTTTTATAAAAAACTACCGACACGTGAATCTAAGATCTCTCATCATAATAAATATGATTTTGTTGGTTTTCTATTTGATGATTTCTATTTTTTGTCAATAAAAATAGCTGCAAAAGGAGTGAAGTAAAATGCTTACTATAAATCAAGATAGAACAAAACAAATACAGCTTGATACTCATTTTAAGGATTTATTTCCGGTTAATGAGGAGATGGTTAGCCGAATCAGTGAATCGATACAAAAGAAAGGCTATGACAAAAGTCAGCCTCTTCATGTATGGAAAGAAGGAATGCTGTTTCAGAAAAAGACATCGAACGGCTTGAGGATGCGTTCCGTAAAATAGCCTCAACTGAGGCTAAATAAAAAGTTTAATAAAAGGAGTTTGAAAATGATTGGTTATTTGGTACTGGTAATTATGGCTGTTGCATTCTTGATGTTTTTTGCATTTATAGAGGATCCATATAAACGAATGTTTATCGGAATAATTTTAGGACTTTTCACATGGATTACAGGACTCTGTATGCATTCCTTCGATAAAGACTCCCTCGAGAAGAAGTGTAAGATAGCTTACGAACTAAATGATAAAAATAAAAGAGAGTTAGCAAAAGAAATTGTTCAACATAATAATGCGGCAAACCTCTTTTATTTTGAATTATACAAAATTGATACGGAAGAATATCCTGATTTGAAAGAAGCGATAGCCTGTGAGGCTGCGGAAAGAGACATCCAACAACTTGAGGATGCGTTCCGAAAAAAATAAAAAGTTTAATAAAAGGAGTTTGAACAATGTTTTTCTTTTTTACGCTACTAGTTATGGTTGTTTTATCTTGTTTTACAAAAACACCGCGCAGTATTCTCATCAGACTAGCTGTATTTATCATAGTATGGGGTAATTTTACAGGCCTCTGCTTCATGAATAAATATTCTATCGAGGAGAAGTGTAAAACTGTTTCTGAACTAAACAATAAAGACAAGAGACAGTTAGCGGAAAAAATTATTAAGCACAATGAGATAGTAAACCTGTTGTTTTTTGGATTAGCAAAAGTTGATACAAACAAATATCCTGATTTATTTCCTGATACAGAAATACCCTCAAATGAGGCTAAATGTGAGGTTTTAGGAAAAGAGAGGGTGTCCATATTACCGTATTTTTATGCTCTTTGGGGCATACTGAGTCTAATATTGTGCGGGATTATTCTTCTGAAAGAAAAAAGACAAGAAACAGTTAGCGGAAGAAATTATTAAGCACAATGAATTACCCGTCATTTTTGCCAATAAAAATAGACTCAAAGGAGCGAAGTAAAATGCAGTATTTTTATCTTATTCTATTTGTATCTGGGTTATTATTGCTCTTGTTTATCATGTATTTTATATATTGCAAGAACCTAAGTTCATCTGTGAAATTTTCTCTTCTTGTATCGTTATTTGTCGTTGTATTTGGTTTGTGGATTTGTTGTACTTTTGCGTATAAATACGCTTTGGAAGAAACATGTGAAACTATTTCTGAACTCAAGGATGAAGATAGAAAGAAATTAGCAGAAGATATTGTTAGTTATAACAAGTTCATAGATCGCTTTGCCTTTGGATTAGCAAAAGTTGATACAAACAAATATCCTGATTTATTTCCTGATGCAGAAATAGCCTCAAGTGAGGCTGAATGTGAGGTTTTAGTAAAAGGGAGGCGTTCCATACTGCCGTATTTTTTTGCTCTTTCTTGCGTACTGAGTCTAATATTGTTCGGGGGTATTATTTTCGGGGGTATTATTATGGAAGGAGAACCATTATGAAAATCTATTACCCGTCATACGAGCAGAACTGGAAGCATATACTACAGCATACCGATTTTATTGAATCGGTCGTAATGAATACACCGACTCGCGCATACACACATCAAATATACGTTATTGTCAATGGTGTCGTGATAAAAAAGCATTACCGAAAAACACTTTCATCGGCTCTTAAAACACAAATGAGAATTATTGGAGGAGGAGATCAATGGCAACACTAACCGCATTAAGTAATTTAGCAAAGGCATCAATCGCCAATTCGGGAGCCGCAGAATTATCAGTTCTTGTATCGATTGATGATATACAGCTTGATACTCATTTTAAGGATTTATTTCCGGTTAATGAGGTGATGGTTAGCCGAATCAGTGGATCGATGCAAAAGAAAGGTTATGACAAAAGTCAACCTCTTCATGTATGGAAAGAAAGAATGCTTTTAGTTGATGGGCATCATCGGCGGCTTGCGGCTATTAAAGCAGGATTACGTGAGGTTCCGGTTTTTTACCATCACTTTAATAGTATGGAAGAAGCATTGGAATATGCCATTTTACTTCAAACCGACCGACGTAATTTGTCTGATGCAGAGATTTATAAAACTCTGCAAACACTGGATAGTTTAAAGAGCCGCGGACGAACAACTGATGATAATGAGCCTCGACAACAAGGAAAATCAGCGGAAATAACCGCACAGAAAATCGGTATATCACGATCAAAGGTTGAGAAAGCTCGTACCATACAGAATAAAGCGAGCCCTGAAATAAAGGCAGCGGTTGAGTCGGGAACAATGAGTATCCATGCTGCCTATAGCGACACAATGAAACAGATACGCAAAAAGAACGACTCCACTAAAAAAACACCGGTGCAACAATGGATATCGATAACAGAACAGAAACCTGAAGAAAATACACCGGTATTGTTTATTACAAGTTCATCGAATGAACAGAGCACCGGATATATTTACGAAGGAACATATCAGCACGATATTGGACAATTTGAAACTCTCCATACATTTTTAACCGGCCTGTACTGGATACCGCTTTCGGCGTTACCGACTAAGCCTGAGAGTAAGGGAGGTGAATCTCATGTATGAGATAGCCCCCGTCTTAAAAGACGGGAAAGTATTTATCGGGGTCGGTGATCAGGAATTTATCTTTACCTCAGGTTGTACCTCATTTAATCCGCAAGAAGAATCAGAATTACGAGTTTGGATGCATACGGCAAAATTGGTATGTCTTGAAGAGATGTGTATGGTTTGCTCACTACTGAGTGAACAAAAAGAGCAGGAAGCAACAGAACTTGCGATCAACATTATGCGGTATTTAAAGCGAACACGAAAAGAATATCCGCGGTGTATGTATGAATTTCAGAAACGGTTGAACAGCGCAAAGGATTAAAAAAGAAGGAGGTGTGAATCATGCAAACAAAAACAGAAGGTACTCTTACCTCGTCTCCTATCCATCCTCGTGATTCGTTTCTTATGCGTCTTCTTCCTGAAAAATATAAGCCTGCTGAAAGGGTTTGTGAAAAACATGGCACCTATCAGACATTTGTTACCGATTCAGGAGAGGAAGGAATGTGTCCTCTTTGTTGTAAGGAACAGGAAGAAGCGGAAGAGAAAGAAAATCGAGAACGTGAGAAGATTAAAACAATCTTCAATAGGATTGATGGGCTTCCTGCAAAATATCGGAATGCCGGTTTTAAAAATTTTGAGTTAACCGAAAAAAAGACAGCTGCATTTAATCGTGTTTTGAAGTTTGCAAAAGAACCGAGAAACACGTGGTTGTTATTACTCGGAGAGAATGGTACCGGAAAAACACACCTCGCTCATGCGGTCTTAAAAATGACCGGTGGAATATTTCGTGAGTTCGATGACATCGCTATCGATATGCAGGATGCACAAAAAAGATCCGGAGAGGGGATGAAGAAAGTAATTTCTAAATATGCATCCGCCCCAATGTTAGTTATTGATGAAGTGGACAAAGTAAACCCAACAGCCGGTCGCATCAATTGGCTCAATATCATATTGCGCAAAAGGTATAACGATATGTTGCCACTCGTTCTTTGCGGTAATATCGATCTTGAAACCCTCTGCAGCCGTATCGATCAGAGTGGCAAACATGCACTCAAAGATCGTATTGATGAAGTCGGTGAAGTTGTCCTTTGTAACTGGGAAAGCTATCGGCCGAAGTTGCGGAAAGTAAAATTTGATAATGGAGGGAATAAATGATAGTTATACTGATTTTTATTGCTATAGTAATGATAAGTGTAATTCTTAGTTTCGTAACAATTATAGGTACGAAATGTTACGATGCAACAGAAGATATAAGAGAAGAAATAGCAAATAAAATAGATGAGAAAATTGATAATATCGTTGATAATATCGTCGAGTGGTTAAAATCAAAAATAGATGATTTCGTATTTTTAAAAACCCGTGCTAGCATTATAGAATTTGACAAATCCCGTGTATTTTCTGCACTTAATGCAGAAGAATTAAAGATAGGAAGCAAGTGTTTTTTTGCGAACACAACAAGAGCTTTGAAAAAGATAGTACAAACTAGTGATGCCATTTACGCGGACACATTCATTGGACTGCACAATGGTATTAGGGGGGTACGGTTTGTAGCTTATTATAATTATAAGTATCGTTACTGTGTTAAGTATCGTTACGCCTACCTTATCTCTTCGCCCCCCGATCGTATGTACGAGCCGTTCCAGAGCGTTGAAAAGGCAATGGCGGCGATAAAGGCACACGGCAGGTGGGTTAAAGATAAAAGGAATAACATATTGAGTATTGTATTCTTAAAAAGTGATGAGCAAATAAATATACTGAATTCTTGGTATTCCCTTAATGATATACTTCGATATTATGTTTTTGCCGACGACGACAGCCCCTGCGGGGAATTGGTGGAGGAGTAAATGAAAATAAAGACTGATTTAATGATTATTGACAATAATGCTAAATATGTTTGTGAAAGAAAACTCAAAGTAAAGCCTATTCTTCACTATTATGGATATGGAGAAATTCCCAATGATGAACGACAATATACAGAGATTAAAGCATCTTGTCCTGTCTGCAGGGCTACTGGAGTGCGCGCTAATTTAGCAGGTGGAGCTAGAGAATTTAAATGCTGCCCAATTTGCGGAATAAATCTTGATTGGAGAGTTTATCTTAAAAAAGAAAAAAAACTGCGTCGTAAAATAGAGCTGTGGAGAACACAATTCAAAAAAACAAAAGGTAAGTAAATGACCTACCTATCCGTCTGCTCCGGTATAGAAGCGGTAAGCGTTGCATGGGAACCGTTAGGGTTTATGCCTGTAGGTTTTGCAGAAATAGAAAAATTCCCTTGCGAATTGTTGAAGCAAAAATACCCTGCCGTAAAAAATTATGGAGATATTACGCAATATGAAAAATGGAATATCGGACAATTTGACATTCTGGTCGGAGGAACACCTTGCCAGTCTTTCAGTGTTGCCGGAAAGCGAGGCGGAACCGCTGACGAGCGAGGCGCTCTCATGTATGCCTATTTGGGAATTGTGGAAACATACCGCCCCCGTTGGGTTATATGGGAAAACGTACCCGGTGTATTATCCTCGAACAGCGGATATGATTTTACATCGTTCCTTGCCGGCTTGGAAGAATGCGGGTATGGGTGGGCTTACCGGGTGTTTGACGCTCGGTATTTCGGAGTACCCCAACGCCGCCGTAGAGTCTTCGTTGTCGGACATTCTGATAATAGGACAGACCTTGCCGCAAAAGTATTATTTGAGCCGGAAAGCATGCGAAGGGATTTTAAGAAGGGCGAAGAACAGAAACAAGAAACTTCCGAAAACGTTAGAGGAAGCTCTGAAATTACAATGTATCTAGCACATCCTTCGGATAGCCGTTTTAAAGAAGCTGAAAAGACAATGGGCTCGGTTACAGCCCATTATGGTAGTACCGGTGGCGGCAACACTTCGCTTATAGTAGAACCTACATATTTTCGCAGAGGTGGAAATTATAAATACCATAGAGACAAAAAAGCCTCAACATTAAGGAATAGTGCATCGCCTGATTGCTTTGATTTAGTTTTAGCAAGCGAAAAAAAATATATACGCCGCCTTACCCCGCTTGAGTGCGAACGGTTACAAGGTTTCCCGGACGATTATACACAGATTGAATGGCATGGAAAACCTGCTGAACAATGTCCCGACAGTTTACGATATAAGGCAATCGGAAACAGCATGGCAATCCCTATCATGCGTTGGATCGGGGAAAGGATTAAAAGGATAGAGGAGAAAATAAAATGAAAAAAACAGTTATTTTTATAATTATCATTTATGCAGTTCTTGTAGGAATAATAATTAACACCTTTCCAATAAATATAAGCGGGTTATTACTGAGTTGTTTTTCTTTGATTGCTTTACGCTTATTGAAGAGGGAAATCAAGACTAATTATCTTGAAAAAGAACTTGAAAACTATTTTTACAACAAAGCAGGAATAGATAGCCGCTATTCAAATAAGACAAAAGAGGAAGATAAATAATGCCATTAAATAAAAATACAAAAGCACTGTTAGAAACACTTGTAACTGAAAATGACTACTTATCATATTCAGTGAAAAGATGCATAACAAACTGTTTAGATGATGATACGAAAGCGGCAAATACCGATTTTGTTGCACAGATGAAAAAGAAACTTACAGAGCAGTCCGTAAGACTTCCGACAAATATTGAGGGTAAGGTAATCTGTTATTCACCTGAAAACTTTATTCCTGGACGGTATTACACCCAACAAAGATGGATTGATTCCGTTTTACAATCAATTATGAAAATGAAGACGGTTGCAGAGATGATGGCTTCTATGCGTATTCATTACCGCAATGCAACAATTCTTTATGGAGAAAGCGGCACAGGAAAGACAGAATTCGCTCGCTATGTAGCACATAAGCTTAATCTACCGTTATTTTATCTTAATTTTTCAAGCATCATAGATTCTCTTTTAGGGAATACTGGGAGAAATATTGCAAATATATTTAATTATGTAAAAAAGCATGAGTGTGTCTTTATGCTTGATGAAGTAGATTGTATAGCAGAAAGCCGTTGTTGTGCTAATGGAGCAGAAAAAGAGTTTTCAAGAGTTACCATAACCTTAATGCAGGAATTTGATATGCTGCCAAATAATATTATTTTGATTGCAGCCACTAATAGGATTGATATTATTGATGATGCTGTACTTAATCGTTTTTCTGTTAAACAAAAAATAGAGCGATTATCATTAGATGATAATAGAGCATTTGCACAATTCTATGTTAAGGCGATACAAGCAGAAAGCTATATTACTGATAGTGATATAGCAGAATGTATTGATAATGACGATTTATCACAAAGACAAGTAGTAACAAAAATTATTCAGCTTCTGGGTGATAAGTTATACCAGAGTTTAGAAGGGGATATCACATGCCGTTAAATAAATCGATCGGAAATATGTATAACTTTATCACACACACATGGAACACAATTAAGGGTGAATGCCCACACGGATGCAGCTACTGTTATATGAAACGCTGGGGCAAACAGCCGCCGTTGCACTTTGACGAAAAAGAATTAAAAACAGACTTAGGAACAGGGAATTTTATCTTTGTCGGTTCTCCCTGCGATATGTTTGCAAAACATATTCCGTATGGATGGAAAATAGACACTCTTGATCATTGAGAGGTTTAGATGAAAAACCTGCGATAGCTGGAGAAGATGTAAAGGACAATCTTTTCCCATCCTGTCAACGGTGCAATTTGCATAAGCATACAAATTGTCGGACACCTGAAACAGAATATGACAAATGGCAATATCGAGGTACTTGCGGAGCATATTGGGTTTAACCCGATAGCAAAAAATTGAGGAGGTATAGCGATGTCTTTTACTTTTGAACAATGGAAAGAAGAGTATATCAGTGATAGACCTGCAGAACCATATAGTGAAAGCGACAATGCCGAACAATGGGCAAAGATTGCTTTTTTCATGGAAGATAATCTGCAAGAAGCCTTTGATGCCGGTTATCAAAGTTGCCTTAATGAATACGGTTGGCACTTTTTGAAAGACGGAGATACCCCTCCTCAAGAAGATAAAGAGTACCTGTTTTATTTTGCTTCTAAAGGAGAGCGAGGAATGATTATCTCAGACACATGGGAACGTAAGAGGAATAATCCATACGTTATTGCATGGGCGGAATTTCAAACGCTCAAGGTTTAAAGAAGGAGGAATAACTATATGAAAGAGCGGGCACATATTAGCTGGCAACTAGACGAAAGCTCTGATAAAGCGTATTTATCTGCAAGCGGCACAAACGAGGTGCTTTTAACAGGTTTAAAAGGAATATTTGATGCCATCATTACGGATGTCGCTGAGCGAAATTATATTCCGGTGAGCGTTATGCGGGAAACGATGCTTGAATTCCTAAAGGATGAATAATGACTACTACTGAAAATATCCGCCAAGAAGTACAAGTAAAACGCGAGGATGCGCAAAAACCGCTTCCTGAGCCGCAAAAGAAAAAGGGATACGTACGCAGTACTCGATCCGACCGGCCGCTTTTAGGACGTGGACATATTACCAGTTTAATCAATCACGGATAATATGAGTATGAATGATAAAAAATATGTAGATAAAAAAGATGTTTTTGCACTACTCGTTGCCTTTTCAGGGCAAGGGAACGTAGTAAGTATTCAAAAAGAATACCTCGTTTTGTGCGATTATGATTATGAGGCAGCAGTCTTTTTAAGCCAAATTATTTACTGGTCTGATAAATCGTACCTTGAAAATGGCTGGATATATAAAACGTATGCAGAATGGGAAAAAGAGCTTTTTATCAAAGAGCGAAAGCTTAGAAGGCTTAAAGACTACCTTGTTGCAAAAGGCTATATCGAAATGAAGATTCTGCACAGGAATGGAATACCGGTATGTCATTGGCGAGTGACGTTAAAAGTAATCGACAGTCTTCTTATGCTCTATACCGGAAAAAATCAAGAGGAATCACAGGATCATGGTGTACATGATAGCGATGAAAATCAAGACGCTGTCGTATCTTGTGACAACACACAAGACGAGGCGGTATATGAGTCTACGCCGGTTGAACAAGAAGAGCAACAAGGCTCGCTTTCTGAAAAAGGTGTGATAGATAATTGTATTATGCCGCATTCAAATAAGGATGAGGGCGTACAAAACACTCTGCCGTCATCCAGAGGAGTTGATAAAAGTCCATCCGGACAAAATGACCGGTTCCATCCGGACAAATTGTCCGAATCCATCCGGACAAATTGTCCGAATCCATCCGGACAAAATGACCGAATCCATTCGGATAAATTGTCCGAATCTACTAATAACATCGATTACATACATCAATTACCTTCAACGATTACTTCTTCTCCTTCCCTTGAAGTACGATCAAGCTTAGACGGAGATGAAGAAAAATCACAGATACGAAAAAAAAGGAGGAGGAAGAAAAGATTGCCTATCAAAAAGCAATAAATCCGTCTGTTACAAAACTGGCAGAAGAGATTTATGCGCTGTTTGTAGAGGCAGAAATAAACAAAGCCGATCAGTTTCTAGTATTTTTACAACGCGATTTTAAATATGGACTTACCAAACTGCAAGAGCGGACAATTCCGTTTGATGCCAATATTCTTAGCGCGTGTAAAAACTATCTGCAGGTGTTGGCACTGCAAAAAAGCGGTAAAACGTGGTGGAAAAGCCGATTACCCTTTAGCGGTTTTTGCAGTGAAAAAATTATTTCACGGTTTTTACCTGATCATTTCGAAATTGCGGCATTTGAGCTTCAAGATACGGCACGTTCTCCACCCCCTCAACAAGATTTTAGCGAGGAAGCGTTACCGGAACTTTTTAAACACAGCCGTCTTGAAAAGTCTTGTGATGAACAGGATTTATTGAGCGGGGTTGTATTTTAAGCGTTGTATACTTGCTTTAAAAAGAGCCTTGTAAAACGGCTCTGAGAAAAAAGTTTTTTAAGGAGGTGTGAAACTCATGAGAGTGTTGATTGATGTGCGGCCGGAGCAGTTGCACGAAATCAGGAAAGATTTAAAAAATCGGGATTGCGGTATTTCTCCTGAAACTGAGCGAATTTTAGTGTGTATTACGCAAGGAATTCAGAAAAAATGTCAGTGGCAGAAAATGGAAATTGAGCAGTTCGAGCAATACTATGATGAGGAGTGTCTGTATGACAGCTGAAAAGAATGAACTAAAAACGATATGCAAATTTTTAGCGTTAAGCGGAAAGAAGATTACCGACCGCCGCGGGCATATTTTTACCGACGATATGATAAGCGCCGACGGAACGATATTCCGCTTTGACGAGAATGGCTATTTGGACGGAGGGACGCAGCCGGCAATAGAGAGTGCAACCGGCTATGTCGAATATCGCCAAAAAGGACTTTTACACCGGAAAGGATTACCGGCACTCTATGACCTTGCAACCGGTGTGCAAGAATATTGGGAGGGGGGCAAGCTGTTGAGCGTGTACAAAGAAGAGGAATGATTGTCATCAAAGCAGCAGGTGAACTCTGCGCTCTTTTTTGTATTGCGTTCATAGTAATATTCTGTATTGGCACACTGTATCTTGCCTACGAATGGAATTCAATGAAACATCGGCAAAAGATGCATAAAGCGTTGAGTAAATTAAACACAAAGAACTATGGTATAAATGATACCGATAAAAGAGGAGATCAATATGAATGAGAAAACATCAAGTATTCTTCCGCATGCGTTAAAAGGAAAAGCGGTTTTTACGAAAGGGGATGATCCGACTCCAATTAACGGAGAACATATGCTCGTTGAAGGATACATCTGTCGCTTAAAAAATGGGTTATTACACGGAAATGAGGCGTATCCGGCAATTGAGGGGCCGGGACATATCGAGTACTGGGAGGAAGGAGTTTTGAAAGAAATCAGTACGAACGGCTTTAAGCGAACTGAAAAGTATGAAAAAAATGCCGACGGTAGTGTTCGGCTCGTTTCAGTCGAAGAGAAGTAAGGGACTTGCCGCTTTCATTTTCCACAAATCCACACGAAAAAGGCGGGTGAAGGGATGCCCAAAACATCCCGGAGCTGACTTTTGACTGTGGAGCTTGTGGTAAATGGAAGCGTGTTATCGTTCGATATACGTACTCACTCGTTTTAATTTCTTTTGCCGTGCAAATTCTTTAAAGTCTTTTGAAGATGCAATGACAGTCGGCGAATAGAGGGGATCGATGTAATGAGAAGCGAGGTCAGGGTCTTTATCGGAAAAGCAATAGTTTTTATTGTAGCCGTCGAGGAAAATCTTTTTTTCTGCCATAAACAGCAATGCCTTTTCTAATTTTTCATCATCGCTTCGGTTAACCGGGAAAAAAGAATCGGCGGCGAGTAAGGCTGCCTTTTTATGAAAATCAATGAAAAAACGGTTCCATTGTTCAGGCGACTGAGCGGCTGCAATAATATCACGGTTATTAAAAAAGTAAATACCTGCGATGACATATCGCTGATCAAGAGCAAAAAAGGGTGTTTTTCCTTCCGTTTTCCAGTGTGATTTTCCATCAATATCGTTTAAAATCCACATCATTTTATGCGTATCATCTCCGCTTATCATAAAGGGAATAATGCTATTATTTTTTTTAGGATGCATGAGCGGATCGTGTATTTTACGAGTCTCGGGATCTGCGGAATACTGCCAGCCCTTACCCGGCTTATAAAAAGCAAAATTACCATGATCGAGGATGATATGTCCTAAAAAGCGGGAAGTGCCACCAAGTGAAGAAAGCTCAAGTTCGATTTGGGCAGTTAATGTTTCATCGCGTGTAGAAGGGACAATTTGTCCTGTCGGGTGATTATGCGCAATAAGCAGCGAATAGTTATGCTCTTTTAAATAGGATTTAATAGCATTCCAGTAGTGGTTTTGTTTGGTATTTGCATCTTTATTCTCTGCTGAAAAAGAAGCGGAGATAAGGCTTTTATTGGTGATGGCGATTTGATCTCGGATAGTACCGGATGCATCGACGATGATATGGCGGAACGTTTCTACCTTTTTACTGCGGTAGCGGTATAAAAGGTGATAGGCCTGATGGAGCCCTTTTTCAGCAAGGGTTCCATCAGCAGTAATGTCAATCGGTTTTTCGACGAGGTAGTCGGGGAAATCGAAAGGATGCCGGTGCTGTTTTACATAGCGAGAAAGAGTCATACTTTGCTTATCGGCTTATAGAGACGGATGGAGCAGCGGAGAGGTGAATATTTTTCTCTTTTTTGAGCTTTTCATCCATTTGATGTTTCGTTTCATAGGAGAATTGAGGCATTACCGCGCGGTTTGAAAAATCTTGCCCTTGATACATACTGTAAAGAAGCGCTTGTTTTGGAAGTGTTCCTTTATCAATTTTCTTTAAAGCATTTTGCACTTCCATAGAAAAAAGTGCACTCATACGGGCATCAGCGTCAAAAGAAGGAACGCCGCCTACGAGGTCATACGATCCATGTTGCTGTACAATATTATGCGTTTGTATGGCTTTGTAGACATTTAAAAGTCCTACAGTGGAAAGTTCATCTTTCCGCTTTTCGTTTTCAAGACGCATCGCTTCTTTGATAGCAGGGTTACGGGTATTATCGAGAAAGTTCTTTTGAGATTGAGCATGGCTTTGTACTTGTTCACTTTCAAACGTTTTCCGCTCAGGCAATATTTTGTGTAAAAGCTTCCGGCTGCGATCGTCAAATTGTTCGACATTATACATATACTGAAAGCCTGTCTTTGTTCCTTCTCCGGCAACTCGTATTTCGTTTAAAAGCGGGCTGCGGGAAGCAAATTTTGTGTCGTTACAGACTAAAAGCGGCGTCGTGTTTTTGCTTACGTCAAGGGTAAGTCCTAAAGAACGTGCTTCATGACCGAAAATATAATCGGTTTTCTTACAGCCGGTCGCTGTCGCATGAAGTTCAGCGGCAGCTTTATTGATATCTTTCATTACCGTACCGTTTAAAAGATTGTTCGGCACCGGTTTATCTCCCTGCCTGAAAAAAGGAACATTATGTTCGGTAACGCAAACGGAAAGGAGTTTATTGACTTGGTCGGTATAAAACTCTTCAGGGCTTCCGTGACGGGCAGTATCGCTTGATGTCCATTGATCGAGGACTTCATCTTTCTCGCCGAGGTATACGGTTGAACGATAGGCATTTTTATTGATAGGTGTTGAGGTGTCAAAAAAAGAAGGCATAGTAGCATTTGCTCCTTATTAAAGGGAGCACTCGCAACGTTTGTTTTGAGCGGTCTCCCTTAGATGTACTTGTGCGGTATACGGTTATCGAGAGAAAGAAGAAGATGCGCTGTGAGTCGGCGCTGCTCGTTCAGCTCGTTCAGCTGTTTGTGAAACATCTTCTTTCATCCATCTGTGTGCATCCCGTCCGATTTTAAATAAATTGGAGGGGGAAGCTTGGAGTGCTTCTTTAAATTTCTGAGAAAATTCTGCTGCAAGTTCAGAAGGCGGGGTAAACCCAATACCATAGTGTATGCTAAGAAGATAACCCCCAAGATATTTTGATGGATTTGAAAAGCGCGGTTCGATACTATCTTTTGTATAGATCGATATTTTCCAAAGTGATGGCAATTTCTCCGGCCGCTTTACGTGGGAATCGGCAAAGTAGTGATTGATAACCACCTTTGCCTTTCCATTTTCATCACGCTTATCCATATCTTGAAAAGAAAGCAGAAAGGCTTTGGCATCCTTTTTGATACCGGCGCCGCACTTATTGGCTTGATCAAAGGTCAAAATATTGTGTCCGTCTAAACCTTTTTCATGCAAATACGCTTTTGCAAGGATTTGATTGATACCGGTAAACTCATAACCGGTCAGGGCATTACGAACAGCGCGGGTATCGCAGAATCCGTTTTCATCCGGAAGGAAGGGAAGATTCCTTTTTTCCAAAAGATCGAGCATATGCTCGGTTTGTAGTTCCGTAATGGGTTTGAAAGTAACGCCTGTTTTACGGTCATTTGTTTGATTGGTCATTTTTTCTTCTTGAGTATTCATCATTATCACCGTACAAGAATAAAACGTATGAAAAGCATCTTTTACGCGGCAACTGGTTTCCGGTGCCGCTTATCAATTAACATCTTTTCTATCAGCAGTATACAATATAAATGTTATAACATCAATATACAGTAGATGAAAATCTATCGCTCAAAGGTAAAAGTAGGTTGTGGTTTTACCGTCTGTGCGACAAGTGGTCGGTGTTCTTTCGCGTAGAGGAATTGCCGCTGCGCGTCAAACAGTGCATCGAACGCTTTATTGATGCGGGCACGCTCTGCCCCTTCAGGATACGGCTTTGGTACTCCTTGCGCCGGAGTATGTGTTTTATAAAAGGTGTTATCCGGCTTAAAACATAAAAGCGTATTTTTTCTCCCTAAGCTTTCAAGCTTGTCAGAAACATACGCAGAAAATGCACGTGCTGCTAAATTCTGCTTCCGTGCCCAATACGGATGAGCCGCCTCTTTTCCGTCAAGCAGCTGGGCATGACGGAGATAATCGGATGGGGTTTTATCCTCTTTTTCCGTAATAGCTGTGATAAGGTTTTGAAACGCTTGATTGATTTTTCCTTTTCCTTGAGGAATCTCAGTGAGACACACATCTTTTTTTTGACCGGTAGCAGCACTATAAAGGAGGTTGTCGAAGGCAGAAAACCATTTTTCAGCTAAAAGGCCGCCTGATTTTCCATGCATTAAGGAGAGTGTTTGTTTATTCCGATCGTAATGGGTGCCACTTCTTTTCTGTTGTGTTCCGGCGAGTGAAAGGGCGAGCGTTGAAAAAACTCCGATTTGTGTATCAGGTAGGTGTAAGACATCGGCCATATCGGCGAACGCATGGGCGACAGCGGTAATCTCGTGCGGTTGTAAAGTTGAAGTATTATTGCCCGCAACGGTTCGAAAAGAAAAGTGTGTTTGCAATTGTGCAAGAGACTGTACAGAAAGCGTTCTGCCACCGATCCGTGCATAACACGAAGGGACTGCACGCTCGAATGACATATCATGTTTATTGGCACTCTGTGCGGTTTTTGTCTTGCTTTGTCCGGATACGGTTTGCGTAACCGACGCGATCGTGCTGCCGGAAGATGAACGTAAGGGGGCAATAATCGGCTGCACCGATTGCGTTTTGTTAACCGCTTCAAGCGGTATCTCGACATTCTTATGTGAGAGAACTTTTTCATTCGGTATATTTTCAACTACTTCTTTTGTAGAAAGCGTGTTGTGTTTCCTGTCCAGCTCAATTTCTTTTCTTACCTCTGCCATCGGTTTTAAGTCGTTTAAGAGATTTTGTACATAGTTTTCGGTAATATCAACGAGAGAGCCTGCAAGAGAGTGTTCCGCAGCTTGCGCTTTCTTCGCCTCGGCAATCAGACGCGGTTTTTCCTTTTCGATTGAATCGATGCGTTCAGTAAGTTTTCTTTTTTCTTCATTGAGTTCGGCAATCCGCATAGCGGCGCTGTGCTCACTGTCGATACCGCAGGCAGCTTCTTTTTTTTCAAGCAACTGTAATTTTGTCTTATAATAGCGTACTTCTCCTTTCGCATCACATCTTTCGGCTGTAGCAAGGTTGATAGCTATTGCGTATTTTTTTTCGATAATCGAATCGATGGTACTCAATTTGAGGTCAATGACTGCCCGATCTCCTTCCAATGCTGCTTTCTTCCGACTGATGATAAACGCTGCTTTTTTTTCAGGGTCTTTGATAAGGTCAAGTTTTAATTCTTCGGGGCGAATATCCTGCACGTCAAGCGTATCCCCTTTATAGCTCCACAAGGCATTGATGCGGGATGACTTTTCATCATGCTTTTGATACATCAGCGAATCGATGGAGTCGGTGATAAGAGGATAGGTGATGTGGACATGACCTTGCTCATTTCCCTGCCGCCAGATACGCCCTTCAACTTGCGTACTTTCAGTCGGATTCCAACCGAGCATACAGTTATAGAGGGCAAAAGAATTGCCGTTTAAATCGATTCCTTCGCTGATGGTTTCACTTCCGATAATGATTTTTAATATCTCTGTTTTATCATTGAACTGTTCGGTCATCTCATCTTTTTTCTTACTCGATGTTCCGGAATTGATAATACCGATTGCTTTTTCCGGAACTCCGTGCGCAATAAGATACCGTTTTACCTCCTCCGATTCTTGCACCCCGCGCGGCATATACATTACCTGCCCACCGTTTGGAACCTTTTTATAAGAAGCCACAATGGCATTACAGACAAAGGTTAATTTCGGAGAACTTTCAACCAGTTTATTCATGGGAGGCAGCGCAAAATCATAATCGCTTGCTTTCACGAGCGCTGGGGATAAAAGCGCCATGCGCATATTATTCATCGCGACAAGCACTCCGCCCGGATCATCTTTTGAAATTGTGCTTAAGCGCGCTGTTTCTGCTTCGATAATTTTTTTCTGGAGTTCCGTCGCTTCAAGCTCAATCGCATGAACGCGTTTTATCGGCCGGATAACGCCTGCTTCTTCTGCGCCGACTTTATCAATATATTCCGTCAAAAGATTTTGGAGGCTCTGCACATTGCGGAAGTTTTTCATCACCTGTTTCGGCTGTATTTCTCCGTTCGGTTTTACCGCCCATTCGGTATGCGTTTCGGCAAACTCGGTCATAAAGGAGCCGAGATTATACAGGTGCATATTTTTTAGTTTTTCCCGCCCGACATATGAAAGCATTGAATAGATTTCCGTCGGCGAATTCGTAAAGGGTGTTGCCGTTAAAAGAAAGACATTTCTACCGTTATTTTCCTTTTGGATAAGCTGGGTAATGGCAAAAAGCTTTTGTGCTCGCTTTGAAGGCGTGCCGCTTCCAATGCCTTCAAATTCATTGGCTTGCCGTTTTGCCCCATCATCATACTGCGGCCGCGGCATGGTAAAAAGGTTTTTAAACCGGTGCGCTTCATCAACGGTGATGTGGTCAAATCCGGTATCTTCCCAATAGACGTACCCGTTTTTTACGGAAGAGGCTTCCCCCAGTATCTTTTGAATACTTTCTTTCTCTTGTGCATTATCCCATGCGTTACCGCTTACGGTACTGCGGGCATCGAGTAAATCGACGGTTAACTCTCCTTCAAGCGTCTGTTTTTTAAAGGTTACCGCTTGTAACGCTTCATGCGTACATAAGGATATACTGCCCTTTTCGAGGGAAAGTCCGTGTTCACCGACCAAAAAGGGTTTGAGCTTTTCTTCACTAAAGTTTCCAAGGTCGTTTACCGGGATAGTCGGGAACAGTTCTTTTATATCATGGAGCCACTTTGAATACACCGCTTTTGGAACGCAAATAAGGGGACGATGAGCTCTTTCTGCTTGGATTTGATTGACGGTTGCAACAATACCGCAAGCAGTTTTACCGACGCCGACATCATAGGCAAGAAGACCGTTTCCTTTGTCGGTTAAAAATGAAATCCCTTTTATTTGCTGCTCATAGAGGGTAAACACTTCCCCGTCTTTCTTCTCGCTCATACCCGAAACAAAAAGCGGCAGCTTAGCATAATCGGCACCGCGATACCCGTTAAAGCGGCGGTTCCACAGCGTTAAAAGCTCACGGCGTTTTCCTTCAGGTACCCCTTCTTGGATATAACGGTTAAAAAGCCGTTCAGCTGTTTCGCGCCGAAGAGTGCGCGTTCTGTTAGCTTCAAGCTGTGCCGCCTTCTTTTTTTGGGGCGTATACTCTTGATGTGCTCGCACCGGATCCCGATCAATATACGAGACAATAGAGCTCCAGTAGATGCCTGCAGGGAAGTCTTCCGGTCGCACCGGCGATTCATCGTTGAGCGTCACTCGTGAGGGGTGTGAAAGAGGCAGTCCCGCTTCAAAAAGGAACTGCTCACCGGTTGCCCATTTAATAAAACCTTCCCTCAGGTTATACGGAACTCCATTGTCATCACGAGCGACGATAAACTCATGGGCAAGATTTGAATGAACGGGAATGGTCAGTTTTTCATACGGTACTTCAGGCGGTAATGCATGTTCAAGCATCTCTTTTTGCTTTTGGTACAGCACTTCGCCAATCGACTCTTTATTTTTTTCAAGCACCTCAAGCTTTTCATAAATATTACCTTTGGTAAAATTGACCGTGTGCATCCATGCCGTTTCAGTGATTTTGATATAATCGGGGTGCTGGGCAATAAAGGCGCGTTGTTCAGCCGTTAGCAATGCGTTTTCAATTTTTCCTTCATAGTCAGTCGCTTTCCAAAGCGGCGCTTCCCGCTCATCGAGCGTTTTACCGTACTTAGCAGCAAACTCAGAAGCGGACAGAAGCTTACCTTCATGCCGTTTCATCTCATCGTTATTCGGTACCGGCTGCCGTTTTAGGGTTTGCTTTTGCGCTGATTTTGTAGATGTGCTGCTTATGCCCTCATCTGCCAGTACGCTTCCGTTCATCCGTGAAGCAGTACCGGATTTGACATTTTCGTTTTCAGCGGAAACGGTATTAGTTTGTTCTTCTTGTGCTATTGATACTCGCTTATTTTTTCCGGTAAGGTCAATAATATGGACGTTACCGTCCTTTACTGACTGGAGCACCATACCGCCTACAGAGTTTTTGTAGTAATCTTCAAACCAGTTTTTAGTACTTCCAATAGGTTCTTTATTGCCGCTAACGACTCCCGTTTTGTTCGCTGCCTTCTCGGCTGCATCAGTTTCCACGACCTTTTGGTGTAGTTCTTCTTTTTCCGGTTTCAGAATGCTTTCAGGAATGACACGCGCAAGGGTTGTCTCAAGCGATTCTCCTTTGAACGGAATGACTTTCATTTCTTTCCGGCCGAACCGATTGACTCCTTCTTTTTCTTCTCCGAGAATATGGTCAGGGTGCCGGGCAAAAAAAGAATCAAGTGAAAAATCTTTTTCATATCCTCTTTCTTTTTTGACGATAACAAGGTCAACACCGATATCGGTTGTTGGGAAAACACCGGAAGGTAGGCGCCACGCATCGATGAGCGTTCCTTTTGCAGCAATAAGCCGCTTGCCTTCCGTGTGGGTACTCTGTAAAAAAGAAGAAGGAAGGACAAACGCAACAAGGCCGCCGTCCTTTACGACATCGAGCGCCCGATCGAGAAAATACTGCTCGTAGCGGCTATGAGTAGATCCCTCGCCCTTTCCTTTATAAAAGCCGCTATAGACACCGTACGGCGGGTTACCGATTACAAGGTCAAACTTTTTTCCCGTATACTGTGCATTGTGAATAACACCGTCTTTAAAAAAGAGTTCTTGAAACGCTTGTGTTTTTACCTCAGCTGTAGGGTGCAAAAGCCGAGCAATACGACTTGCAGTCTCATCCGGTTCGATAAGTGTACAGTCATTGTGCTCTCGCCCTTCTAAAAAGCGTCCGGTTCCGCCGGCCGGTTCAAGAACTGTTTTTATGGTAGGATCATACGCGTCGACAAGATGCCAGAGTGCATCGCAGGCGGCTTTCGGTGTATAAAATTCATATAAGACACCGGATGCACTCCGATCCGCTTCGCCGGTTCCGCCTCCTCCTTCATACTGCATAAGCATTTTTTTATCTTCAGTCGTCAGTTCATCGGCTCGTTTTTCGTTTAAGAGAATGAGGCACTGTTCGCGGATACGCTTTATATCCCCGATAGTTTGTTTATCGTTGCCTTCAGCCTTTATAGATCCATTTCGAGGTTGATCAGAGCCGACATCAGATGTTCCTCGGTAAGAGGCCTTCCCATTTTTCGGTTTATCTGAACCGCCCACAAAAGAGACTCTTCCACGCTCATCGTTTTGAGAACGCGGCCGAACTTCTCCGGCGTAATGCGGTACGCTATTCGCTCTGTCAGCGTTTTCTCTTCTGCGCTCAAACGCTCCGTCATCCATGCCGGTATTTCTTCCTGTATCTTCTGTCCGTCCGGCATCTCCCATTTCCGTATGACGGTTCCCCTGTCCGTCCGGTATTCCGCTATCAAGGTTCCATCCATATTCTTTCTCCCTTTTGAGCTGTTGTCGTTTCTCTTCCATATAGAAGTGTACATTAAAGAGCGGGACCCCACTCAAAGTTTTCCTTTCAAGTATCGTACCGTCATCGTCTTTCGTTAAGACGGTATACTGTAACTGCTTATCTTTCCGTTCTGGGATCATTTCGACGTTGCCCGATTTTGAGCCATCACGGATCATGAGGATAAACTGCCTTTGTCCTCTTTTATTGGTATACTGCTTTTGTGGGTGAAAGCCGTAGCTTTTAAATTGCTCCAAAAAACGTTCAGTTTTTTCTTCTCCGCAACGATCCGCCTTGAATACCACATCGTCGAGACCTTCCAGTAATGCGCCAAAATCATTTTTTGACTTTCCGTTTTTGGCTGTTCCTATGGCTCCTTGTTTAAAATCGTCAATATGATAGATTTCGATATAAGGCCCCTTATTCCACCGGTGGCGGTGTGGCGGGTAAAAAATATTCCATGAGCCTTGAGCCGCTTGAAGCTGATCGACTTCTTGTACCGGCGGATACGCTTCTTTGTGTGTAAGCGCTGTCGCGTGTTTTTCGCTAGAAGCGAGCGGCGCTACTATCGGTTGCGGCATCTGGTTTACTTCTTTTTTGAGGTCTTTTCCGCTGTTTTCAATCTCATCTTCCGGTTCAGGGAAGTAAGAAGGATACGTTTTATGCAGCTGCCGCTCAATGGTCATCCCTTCAGGGACATGGTAGTCAAGCTCCATGTTCGGCACCGAACGTAATTGGTCAAGGTTATTGTATCCCCATTCGGCGTTTTCAAGGTCGCCGTTTAAAATACCAAAGCCATAGACTTCTCCGTTTGTTTTATCAATGTCAGACACGTAGTATTCAGTACCGGAGGGATGAAAATAGCGCAAAAGAATCGGATGTCCTTGTTTTCCCCCTCGTCTTTTGTCAGAGGTAGCGCGATCTGTTTCAACTATTTCGGAAACGGTTTTAATAATTCCCTTAAAGAATTCTGCATCTTCTGACTGCCGTGTGAAAGCGACCGTTGTGCGGTACTGCAAAGGTGGAATAACCTTTTGGGCATTAGCAAAGTCTTTCCGGGTAAGTACTATCTCTTGTTTTTCGACAGAAGCGAGCGGCGTTGCTATCACCGCTCCTTGCTCCGGTCTTTCACGATGTTCGGTATAATAGTCAATATCAGCTTTATATTCGGCAATTTCTTTTTCATTGTTTTGTATCACCTGATTGAAACGTTTTTGCCGATCTTTTTCCTGCCTTTCAAGATAGTTCTGTAAATCTTCTATTTTGCCACCGTTTCTATAAAAGTCTGCTACATCACTTTCATAAAAGAGCTTGCTATCAGACTTTTTAAGTAGGGCATTCTCTTTGCGGAGTAGGTCAATTTCAGTATGGATCCATGCTATTTTTTCATCTGCCGTCATCCCCTCATAAAAATTAAGGCCATGTTCATCTTTTACAATGGTGCGTCCTTCCTTTTTCCATTGTATTATTTTATCAGTGATACTTTGGCTCGCCCCTATTTCCGGCTTTATATTCGGTGCTTGTTTCTCGTCTTTTTCCGGATACCATGTTTTTTGAATTCTGGCGGCGTCGGCAAGGCCGTTTTCGGTATTGAGCCGCTGCCAGCAAAAATTGCGCGGCGACCATCTCCAGCCATGCGCTTTTAAATCGCTTCTGACGTCATCAGATGGCTTATCCGGAAAAAAGAGCTGCACGCGTTTGAGTGCGGTATTATTGACTATTTTTAGGGTATTCGCATTCGCAATACCGTCTGCCTCTTTTTTATCCGCTGCGATATCGATATGCGAAACGGTATGATGAGGACTGTGAGACATTGCTACAGCATCCTGCTTTACCGGATCATTTAAAAAATCAAATGCCCCCTGCTGCCCTGCATAATACGCTGTTTTTTGATACAGAAGCGGAATGCCGGGATTTTTCTGCTTGACAGAATCATGATATGCTGCTATATTTTCATACAGAAGCTGAGAATGGTAGTTGCGGAGCAATTGGAGCTCCGGGATTGCTAATTCTCGGCTTTTTTCATTTATATATAAAATTCTTTGTTCTTGTACTGCCTTTTGTAAAAAAGTGGTAAAGCGATCTTTTCCGTATATTGTTTTTGCAAGCGTTATATCAATTTCGATACCATTGAAAAAACCTTTTTTATTCGGTGAAAGCGGGATAATGATCGGGCGGCCTTCACTATCTTTTAGTGACACAACCGCAATAATATCTTCTTTACTATCGCTCCGTTGCGATTGCATAACAAGAAGCGGCTTTTTTAACGCATCCGGAATTTGTTTTATCATCTCAGGCGTAAGTCCGTGGTAATTGGGAGCACTTCCTTCTTTTTCCGGCTGCATAATATTTTGAATATGACGAGCAGTTATCATCACCGGTAAGCGTTCAAAGCCGAGTTCTTGATAGATAGGCGGCGTCATACCAAGGTATAGATGACTTTCAGCAAACTGTGATGCATCTTTTTGAGTACTGATGGTATCGACTGCTTCATCAAAGCGCTGTTGATTAAACATAAACCGTTCGGCTGTAAAAAGCTCATCGTATACCCGGATCATTTCGGGATTAAGCGGAACAATTCGGTCAAGGCCGTTATAAACGCGCTGTACGAAGGCCGCTCCTTTTTCAAAGACGAGGTGGTGGTCTTCGGAAGCCGCAAGGCGTAAGCGGATATACTGTTCAAGCCCGAAAGCAAACGCTTCTTCCTGCGCTTCAGTCCATGTACTTTCTTCTACCTTAAAGACTTTCTCTGCCTTTTCTTTAAGCGTTCCGGTTAACTGCCGCCTGAAGACATGAGCGGCTTCATGGATAAAGGTGAAAAAGTCCGCATTTTTCCCTGCCCCGATAAGGGCACGGGCATCACCTGATAAAAAGGCTGTATAGCCTTTTACATCATCCGGAAGGCTCGTATCGGAAACAACAAAACCTTTCGGATGGTACGTTGAAAGGTACTCATCGAATGACATATCGAGGGTTTTGGCACGGGCTTTCAGGAGTAACAAAGCGGTTTCCGCTTCATCTTTTGAAAGATGAAATGATTCGGTAATTTGAGTTAAAACGCGCACTTCAGGCGCCGGAGGCAAGAATCCTTGCATACAATTCCTCCTACAATATTATACTATTAGTATATCGTATTGATGTTATTACTACAATACATTATCTTATATAGTATGATTACCGTATCTATTCCATCTGAAAAAAAGGGACTGTCTGTATTCGCACACGGAGGAGCCGCCCATGTTGAAACGCTTCCGGATGCGACCGTCTTTACCTTTGATGATAAAAGTCCCGTCATTCTTTTTTACACCTTCCCTTCCACGCGCCGTGCATACATTATTTATGGGAAAGAAACCGGATGTAAACGGATACTTCCTTTGGTAAGGCCTGCGGTAACCGTTTTATACACCGCGACCGGAAGGCGTATTGATGTATTAAAGTGGATGTTATTTCTTTTAGATAACCTTACTTATGGTGCGTATTTTGGGTTTGATGCACTTTTTTATCGAGAGTTGGGGCTGCTCCTCGATCAAAAAAAGATGGGTAAAAGAACGCTTATCACGTTGTTAGAAAAATACGGCTATTGGTATGCCGAACAAGAAAAAAGGAGTGTCCCCTGTGATTCATGTCGATAAACAGGTATTAAGCTATTTAGGGATTGAAAAGATTGTAATTGAGGAGGCTGGAGCACCTCATTCGTGTATTCCGGTTTTTTTCTTTCAAGAAGCATGGCAGCTTTACTGTATTACGGAATTGTCCCCGAGACAGGGACATGATAAACTGCTTATTACCTATCGAGGAGAACGTTTATCGGTACCGGTACAATTAACCGGTGTTCGCGGTAAAAGGCGGCATTACACAGCAGTCTTCGCTCATACCTTACCGTTAGAATTAGCATATAAACTTGCATTTCTTCAAAGCCGCTTTGAAACAGCAGATAAACGAGGCGAAAGACGGCTTCAGGTAGGAGTTACGTATTGGAAAATGCTCGGTCTTAAACAGCTGTATCAAACGGTTTTGATAGACGGCTATGAATATGATTGCATCATTGAAAACATTGCCGAACATGGTCTACTCCTTTCTTGCGGACAGGAAGGCAAAATGAATATCCGAGATCCGATGGCCTTGCGTCTTACCTTTACAGCTCCATCTTTAATATCCTTCTTACAACTGTCTCCGGTACGCTTTTTTAAAAAAGATGGGCGGCTGTATATTGCTGTTCGTATAAAAGAGCCACTTGATATTCATTATGTGATGCGTCTTGCACATTATGTCGACTGCTTAACTGATAGTCCCCATAAGCATGCGGTACACAGCAGCCTGTAAGGAAACCAATGATGCGTTTTTTTGACGATGATGAGCCGTATATTATCATTATTCCGCGCCAATCATACCGGCGACGATCGCGGCTGTTACGCTTCCTTATGTTCGCGCTCAAGCTGAGTATGCTGGCGGTTTTAGCCATCTTCTGTTATTACAATATTCCTTTCTTGATCGCGAAAGCCATCCGTACAATACAATCGATGCTATTTTAGAAAATTTTAGTCCTTTGAAGCCTTTCTCGGTTGTTGTTTTACCCCATACTGCTTGACAAATATGAATAATTCTAATATTTTTAATAAAATTATTAAATAAGTACTATTTTTAGTATCAGATGATAGCCCCGTAAGGGGTGTTATTTGGGGGCATTTATGGCAGTTTTGGCTAAAGCTAAGAGTATGAGCGTGAGTTTTAAGCCCGATATGTTTCAGAAAATCAATGATTTTTGTGATTATCGTGGTTGCTCTCGAAGTTGGTTTATGAACAAGGCGGCGGAGTTGTTCCTGAATGAATGCCTTGAAGATAAGGCAGATTATGAAGCTGCTGTCGCTGCTTGGGCTGATTATGAAAAGTCTGGTAAAAAGTCTTTTTCTTCGGAAGATGTTTTTGCTGAGGCTGGGTTATGAAAGTTGTTTTTTCTGATAAGGCGAAAAAGTTTTTTTTGAAGCTTGATACGCCTATTCAGAAGCAAATACAAAAATTTATTTTAAAGCTGGAAGGTATGAGCGATCCACGAGCTAGTGGAAAAATGCT
Organism: Treponema sp. OMZ 838; assembly: GCF_000775995.1. Lineage (NCBI taxonomy): Bacteria > Pseudomonadati > Spirochaetota > Spirochaetia > Treponematales > Treponemataceae > Treponema > Treponema sp. OMZ 838. Next base: position 469,108 of record NZ_CP009227.1, read on the forward strand.
TGTAGGAAACCTCTTAGGCTTCTGGCGGTATCGGGTGGGCGATTATCGGCTTCTTTGCAGAATTGTTGATAAAGAGCTTGTAATTACTGTTGTTGAAGTAGGTCATCGCAAAGAGGTTTACGATGAGTAGCATGTTTGAAGGAACACTACGATGGAAGAAATAAGTGCAAATATAAAGAAAAATCTCTATGATAAACTGCTTAAGAAAGAACAAGAGACCGGCATTTCGCAATCGAAGATTATCGAAGCGGCCTTGATGCAGTACCTTACACAAGAACCTGTTGCAGAAGCAACCAAACCCGCTGAAGATAAAAGCGAACTGTATGCAGTTCAATTTGTAAAAAATAGCGGGAGGAGTATCCGCTCCTTTGCACTTGAAAATGGACTTGAGTACATCACTTTTTATAAAAGTATTACCGGTGTGACAAAGCCGACCTATGAAATGATGTTTCGCTTACGGAATGTTATTCCGCCTTCTTGGTGGGTGACAACGACGGCAGAAGCGAAGCCTGAGAAAAAGCACTTTACCGGCCCGGATGATTACCGAATCGTGAGGGAACATTCAGCAGGGTATAAACACTTAGAGCCGCTTACTTACTCATGGTGTGCTGAAAACGGCATTAATTATGATCAGCTCTATAACTTGAAGACCAGGAAGACTTTTGGCTTTCCTTCGTATTCTATGATACGCGCCTTACGGCACTGGATTGACCCAGACCTCTGGTTTATCTATGAAAAACGGCAGGAATAGTCTGCTTAAAAAAATAACAATAGAATTGGAAGATAGCGTTTTTCTTGTTGCATTTTGTGTGCCGGTAACGTATACTTAATTTTGTATAACAAACGATAACCGAACGGCTATCGAGTATGGAATAAGCAACAAAAAATGAAGGAGTAGTTGTTGTATGAAAAAAGGAATGAAATTAATAGCAGTTGCGATGTTTATATTTACTACTCTTGTACTTACTGATGGATATTGCCAAGAAACACCTCCATCCAAGGAGGACGAAGTGATATTTACTGGGCAAGGTTTTGCATATTGGTGTACTGATGTGGCTGGTAAAGAAAAAAAACTATATGATTGGCTGCGTAATCTACGAGTGATTTTTAAGAAAGATGGAACTTATACAACTACTGGCCAAATATATTATCTTAATACGGAATGGTCTGATACCCCCAAAGCCAGCTATAAATATGCGATCTCCGATGATACAATGACTATTTTTGAGCACAATTATAAGTATTCATATGACGGTCGTACACTCATTTTAAAGACTACCCCAAACGGAAATATTCCCAAACCCCTTGCTGAATTCTTTGGCTATCCTGAAGCAACTGGAAAATCAGGAGGTTTAATTGTTATCCTTTCAAGTAAAACTCGTGCATCTTTTATCCCGTTAAAAAAAACTGCGCTTTCAATCCCCTCTTTTAATTAATTTCAAGGAAATAGGGGTAACATATCGTTGACAAATTCAGAGATGTATGGTGAACATAGAGAAAAAGTGATTGGGATATTTGACGGCGTAACACTTCTGACGGTATCAACCACAGGAATTGATGATAAAATCAGAATACACTGGGCACGGCAAAACAGGTGCCCGTTAGTATAAACACAACAAAAAAATAGAGGAGTAGTTGTTGTATGAAAAAAGGAATGAAGTTAATAGTACTTGCCGCTTTGGTATGTGCTGCCATCTCTTGCGGGCAAGGTATAACATCCGGTGGTAAAGGTCTAACCTTGCCTAAAGAAGATGAAGCGGTATTTACCGGTAGCGGTTATGGATATTGGTACGATGAAGATACCGGTAAAGAGTATAAATTACACGATTGGACACGTAATTTCCGACTAGTTTTTAACAAAGATGGCACTTATACAATGACGGGAGAAGTATGGTATATTCCTCCTACAGGATGGACTAAAATCGAGGATACTACTCCAGTTCCATATACTTTTTCAGAAGATACGGTAGATATTTTAGAAGGGTGTAAGTATTCCTATGACGGAACGACACTGATTTTAAAACACGAAGAAAAGACTGTTCTTGATAAATATATGGCACAAAAATTAGGGCATCCGGAAGCAGCAGGCAAAAAAGCAGGGCGAATTTACATCCTTTCAAGTAAAACTCGTGCATCTTTTATCCCGTTAAAAAAAACTGCGCTTTCAATCCCCTCTTTTAATTAATTTCAAGAAAATAGGGGTAACATATCGTTGACAAATTCAGAGATGTATGGTGAACATAGAGAAAAAGTGATTGGGATATTTGACGGCGTAACACTTCTGACGGTATCAACTACAGGAATTGATGATAAAATCAGAATACACTGGGCACGGCAAAACAGGTGCCCGTTAGTATAAACACAACAAAAAAATGAAGGAGTAGTTATTGTATGAAAAAAGGAATGAAATTAATAGCAGTTGCCGCTTTTGTCTGTGCTGCCCTCTCTTGTGGGCAAGGTATAACATCCGGTGGTAAAGGTCAGACCTTGCCTAAAGAAGATGAGGCGGTATTTACTGGTAGCGGTATTACATTCTCTTATGATAAAGCGACTGGCAAAGAAACAAAATTATCTGATGCGATTCGAAATGTTCGAGTAGTTTTTAAGAAAGATGGCTCGTGTATATTAAATTGCGAAATATATAATATTAATAAAAAGTTATGGGTTGATATGGGTGAAGGCATTGGTACCTATAACATTTCAGAAGCTACAGCATCTTTCGGATTACTTGATATGAAATATTCATATGATGGGATGACGCTTATTTTGAAACAAAAAATAGTAGATAGTATGACAACAGGGTATGTAATGTTTATCCTGTCAGGTAGAGCACGTACTTCCTTTTTCCCATTGAAATCGCCTGCACTTTCAATACCTTCGTAAACACGCCATACAGTAAGCATAAAAGGCAGTCCGCTGTTGTAGCAGACTGCCTTTATTTTTTACTTATTGATTTTTTGTACAGGATCTTTGTTCAAAGTAAACTGGTATCTTTTGTGTACCGTTCTTTCCAAGGTGTGTATAGGTAACGGTGAGGTTTCCCGCAAATCCATTGGTTTTTATCTCCTTTGAGTCGACTGGTACCCGTTGGAAATTATGTAGATTCCTTTCAGGATATGAAACTCTGTTGATTTCGATATACTTAAAACCTTTGTTTTGATATTTTATCCACAAATGTTCGGGGGTATACCAGATGCTATTCTGTTTAAAATCCCTTTCTGAAACATAGTAAGGTGTACAAGGAGTAAGGGTAAATTTTACCATTTTATCGAAATTTCGATCAGGATAAAGCTTTTGCTTTTCATAGGTATTCGTTTCCATAAATTTACTATACCTTACCATATTGCTCGTATCGGTAATAGGGTTTACATCATCAATATAATGGTTAGCAGAAGGATCCCAGTTCATTGGGTGGTACTCATCTTGATACCATTTCCAGATAAGCTTATTGCATTCGATCCAATCATATTTTGAAACCCCATGGCTATCAACGCCTTGTTGCGGCCCTGCAATCCAGCACTTTACATCTTTATCGATAAGGTAGCGATACTCGAGGTAATCGGTCGGGTGCGAAAGCGTGTACATATCTGCATTACCGGAGGAATCTTCTTTGAGCGTTATCTCAGTACCATTCGCTGCTGTAAAGGTTGCATTGGTGACGGTAAGGTCGGCACGCGCTTTATCGGCAACGAGGCGGAACGTAAAGTCTTCCCCGTCGCCGATTGTGATACGGTTTATGCCTTTATCAAAGCGGCTGAAGGAACCGGTTTGCGTAATTTTTTCCGCAATTAGGTTTACCTTCGCGTAGCGTAGTTTTATCATGCAGCTACGGGTAGCAAAGGTATAGTCGTCTTTATGCGGATTTTTTGCAGTAACGGTAAGATTTGTCTCCCCTTCTTTTTTGGGGGTGATAAAGATTTTCTTTTTCTCTTTATCGACAATGAAACCTGCAATATCGGTGTCGCAATTGATTTCTAAGTCGGCGTCTTTCGGATTAACGGTATAGGGGATAACGAAGTCCTCCGGGCGTGCGGGGTTAATTTCCGGCTCGCTTATGATTGCAGATTTTCCAAGGGTCAAGGCATAATCCCATGCACAGACGATACGGATGGACGCCTTATTGCCGTATTGGGTAACACCGGTGAGGATACCGTTTCCTTCATTGCGGCCGGTAATGGTTACTTCTTTTTTAACGGTATCGACGGAGTAAGAGAAGGCATCATCCGAAGAGGTGCGCCATTCGACGGCGACATCGGAAGGAGAAACTTGATAGGTAAAGGTCTGTGTAGCGCCGGGAGCGACGCGGATACTTTGCGTTGAAAACTGTAAGTCTCTACTTGCTTCGACGAGGATTTCGCACTCTGCGACGCTGCCGTTCGGAAGTGTCGCACGTAAAGCGGACTTACCGGGTTTTACCGCATAGACGGCAACGGATTGTCCCTTGCCAAGCACATTTGCAATTGTTTCTCCATTATACTTTGCAATTGACCATTCAATCATCTTATAGTCGTTTGGTTTACCCCCCGGAATATTCGCCTTTACTTCAGTCTGAGAACCTGTCTCGAGGCGAATATAGGTTTTATTTAAGGTAATCTCTTGTTTATCCTTTCCGGGAACGATTATTTTTAAGACTAAATCCGACTGCGCTTTTTCGTGGCTGACGGTAACGGTGCATTCTCCTTGTCCGACCGCTTGTAAGACCGCTTCCGGCCCCATGGAAATGCCGGTAAAAGAAGCGGCGGCAAGCTTGACAATGGAAGGCTCAGAGCTTTTCCACTTTAAATTCTGCACGTCAACAGGGGTAATATTTTTCCCTTGAATATTCGCCGTAATGGTTTGCGTCGCTCCTTGTTCAATCATATAGACAGTTTTAGAGGCGGTGATATAGACCATATCGGGGTCGGCTTTTTCAATCGTTACCAGAATTTCGGCTTCTGCCTGTACGGCGCCGGTTTTAGTAGCGATAAGGCGTGCCTTTACTTTTGTAGAACCTTGTTTTAAGGCACTCAGCTGCGCAGTCTTATTCGTACCGGTTACCATACAGAGCGTCGGTTTTTCACTGATATACTCGATATGCGTTTTTATCGAAGAAGACGGGACTTTCATCGAAAGGAATTGCGTCTTTCCTTCGGTAAGGGTAATAAAGTCGGCAGCAAAGGCAAATTCGGTATATTCGCTGACGCGCACCTTAATTTCCTGTTCATAAGGTGCTTTCGGATGGGTGATATGGATGGTTGTTTCCCCTTCACCGATGGGGCGGATACTGGCGATATTTGCCGAGTAATTAAGGCTAATGACATCGTAGGTATCTGCCCACCATTTAAAGGCATATTTATCTTCAAGGGTACCGTTAATGAGAGTTGCCGTAATCGTTTTATCACCTTCCGACGGCTTCATCGTGATAATCGATTCACGGACGGAGATTGAACAATTCGTTTGAGGGGCTGCATCACAGAGAAGGAGAACGTAACACGGCTCTTCTGCTTTTGGGTGGCGAATCACAATGCGGGTCGAACCTGCAAGGAGTGCGCGCACCTTACATAAGGAGCCTTGTCCATACATCTGGGCGATAGAGGAATCTTCGATTGCCCAACTGAAATTCTGATTATCCGCTTCAATTCCTCCTTCAAGAGAGGCGGTAATGGTTTGCCATCCGCCGGGCACATTGTTTGCCCGTACAGTCAACGGAACAATGTTTGCCGGAGTGTCGATATACGGATGATTCTTTGCAAGGATAGGATCGACGCATTGGACGATAATTTCAAGCGGATAGATACAGTGGGTATTCGACACCGTAAGACGGGTGGTACCGATTTCATTGCCGTGGATAACGGCATTAGCGCCGGAACTTTGCTCGACAGTTGCAATTCCCTTATCGGCACTTTCCCACCGAAAGCCGTCAAGGATTGGAGCGTCACTATTGCGGACTGCAGCAGAGACATTTCTATTTTGCCCCTTGTAAACCGTTACGACATTGGTGTTGGTCGTAAGATAGGTAAGTCCTTTCAGCTCTTCCGGAGAGTTTGCAACAAGAACAAGAACTTTGCGGGAGAGGGGGCAGTGTTTATTTTTTACCTCGATCTGCGCCTGTCCTGCTTTTACCGGCGTTATAACGCAAACGCCTTCGTCGGTACTTGAAAGAGAGGCGATTTCAGGATGATCGATCGTAAAAGAAAAGCCGCCTTGAGCGCCTCCTGCATTGGTGAGAGTTGCCTTTAAGGTTGCCGGTTTTGCATCCTTTACGAGCGGTACCGTATCGGCACTGAGCGAAATAAAAGCCGTTTTAGGGTTATTGTGAATGTATTCACTTCCGACTTTGACAAAGAGGGTGAGTGTATTTTGGCTGTCTGGATGAGAAACGGTTACTTTCGTTTCTCCTTCCTGTAAGGCTGTTACATGAGCAGATGAGCCGTTCGGAGCGAGCGCGATGATGCCGGGCTTTTCGAGTGTCCACGTAATCGCCTGCTGTTTGATTTCACTCAGCGCGATGGCTCGCACCTGTAGAGCGCCGGTTTGTCCGGCTTTTGAAAGCACCAATACATTTTGGTCGGTGGTCAGATAGGGGGCTTGTCCTTGCACGGAAAGGTCGGCATTTTCAGGGTAAACGGTGACGGTGAGTTTTACCGGTTTAATCGTCGGAGTATTTTTAACACTCACCGTAATGGTTGTTGACCCCGCTTTTAAGCCGCGCAACTTTGCCATCGTATGCTGCACTTTGTGCGTTTGTTCATTGGTCGGGTTTTCGAGGGATATAATGCCGTTATCCTGTATTGTCCAAACGAGGGATTCGATTTCACTTTCCGATAATCCGTAATACGAGATAAACGCTTCCGCCTCCGCCTTTGCCCTTAGGCCGTAGGAATATTTATCAGCATAAAGGACTTTCATATTTTGAAGGTCTTGTTCTGAGTCTGCTGAAAGGACGGTAATTTTTTTATTTTCTTCGGCCTTCGGGTGGCTTACGGTAATAAAGGAAACGGTATTTCCGCTCGCCGTAGCTTTAATGTGCGCCTGTTCTCCGCTGCCGGTTACGGAAAGAGTTGTATCGTTACTTGACTTCCAGCTGATTTTCTCGTTATCGCTTTCTTTTTTCACAGTTCCCATCAGACGGACGGAAATATCTTTTTCCGCACCGTTTATCAGTGTTTCAAGAGAAGAGCCGGTAAAATAGAGGGGATCTTCAAGAACGGCATAAGAAGGAAGTACTTTTACGATAATATCGGTCGGGTACTTTACTTTCTTATGGGTAAGGGAAATCGTTGCCGTGCCTTCCTTCAACGGCGTGATCAGTGCTTTACCAAACGCATACGTAGGAGCTGCTGCACGGGAGATACTGGTACCGGTCGGCGTTTCAAGCTTAATAATATCAGCCTTACTTCCTTCAACGTCTTTTCCTGAAACCGTCCAGAGGAAATCCCGCTCATCCCCTTCTTCGCCGCCAAAAAGTTGAATATCAACCGGAATAGCGGCAGCGCCAACTTTAGTACGAATAAAGTTTTGAGTGGTAGTAATATAGCGTGAGGCATCAAGGGCATCGGCTTGTTGATTAATAACAGAGATAAACAACTCGCGTGGATATTGGGCTTGGGGGTGCGAAACTGAGATGCGGACGATACCGTTTGCCTTTCCCGAAAGATAGAGCTGGTCGACATGAGCGACGGATTCAAGGCAGGTATTTTCTTCGATGTTCCATACGAACGCATTGGTATCGTAAGAAGAAGACGCTGCCGGTAACCCTTTTAATGTCGCGGTAATTGTCTCTGTCGCCGTTCCTGAAAGCTCGACATAATTTTTTGTCAATTCGATATGCACGTTTTTAACGATTTCGACGGTACGAACGAGGATTTCAAGCGGATAGGCACTCTGCGGGTGAGAAACCTGTAGAAGGGAACTTCCCGCTTCGAGTGGCGTAAGAACAGCCTTATTGCCGTTCGTTTCGACTTTGACGCACGGGTTTTTACCGTCTTTGGTGGAAAGTGTCCAGCGATAACTTGCAGGGTTAACGGTTCCTTGCGGATTTTCAAGGTCGACGGTAATCGTACGTTGTCCCTTATCTTTTTGAAGGGTAACGACATTTTCTTGCGTGGTAATAAAGGTCGGCTTTTGATTATCGGCAAAGACGTAGACAAGCATCGTATAGGGATGTTCCGCCTTCGGGTGCGTTACTTTAATACGAGTATGTCCTTCTCCTTTTGTCTCGATGAGGGCAAACTGACCGTTCGGAATAACTTCAGCGACGGATGGATTTTCACTCGTCCAACGGAACTCACTGCCGTCTTCCGGTTGGCCTGCATAAAGGGAAACAGAGATACGCTCTTGGATAAAAGGTCTTAACGTTAATACTTTTGCTTGCGAATAAATGTATGGCGGACGGCTATAGCCTTCTGCATATCCGTCGACGGTAATAACAAGGTTGGTACTTAAAGAACCGTTTCGAGCTGTCAGCACGGTACGGCCAGCTTTCAGCGCTTCGATAACGACGCCATAGTTATTCGTTATCACTTTAATAATCTTTTCATCATACTCAAACGTAATGTTGGCATTGCGCTGTTTTTCCCGTGGGGAAGCGGTGAGCTTTACGTGTTCCATACCGCCTGCTTTCATTTGCAGTATGGGTTTTTCCCATTCGAGTTGATTGAGCTCGATACCACTTCCTTTCGATGTATCGGGCTTCATAAAGAGCGAACAAGCGCTGAGCTGTAGGGCAACGAGCAGTGAAAGCGCTTTCCAAAGTGGGGTGATGCGGTGTTTCATCATTTTTTTCTCCTTCATTAAAAATGTATGCGAGGAGGAAAACGCTCCTCGTTATAATTTGATAATGTCATAACATTAGCAATCGAGCACATTAATGGCGAATGTATCGGCGTGTAACTGCCGGGGACTCAACCGGCGGGAGCGCGAGGTTTGCGTTCGTTAAAACATTCACACTCTCACCGGGAGCGATAATAATGGTTGGCTGAATATCAAGGGCACGGTCGATAATCTTATCAGTGAGCCGCTTTGTTGTATCATAGGCGCTATTAGTCGCACTATTAAGGTATGGATTTTGCGGTAACTGCTCGACTTTACGAGCCGTCTCTCCGAGTCCGACCGCGGTTGTTAAAAGCATACCGCCTAAAAATGCCCATATATGATGGTCAACCTTTCCGCGTACTCCCGCATAGCCTTGTGCATCAGCTCCTTGCATATTGCCCAGTTCCATCATAAACCCGTCAGGTCGAATGAGTGTTTTCCATGCAATCTGTACCCTGTTTTGTGCATAAGAGACGGATGAATTATAGGAGGCAAAAAGAAGTGTTCCTTGCGGGATGAGCAAAAATTGACCGGTTTGTGAAGAATATACGTTACTCGTTACCCGTGCGATAATGTCTCCGGGTAAATCGGTGTTAATGCCGGTAATAAGAACCGCGGGAATAATCGTACCTTGAAAAAGGGAAAAGGCAGAAAGGAATTGTCCGGCATCGCTTGTTCCTTTTCCGCTCGTATAAAAGTTTTCCTTGCCGCTTTGGTTATTCTGAGAATCATAACTATTGATAAAGCCGCCGCGTAAGCCTTGCTGAGAAAGGATTTGCTTCATTAAATCTTCTTTTGCAGGCAGTCCGAATTGTGCATACGGGTTTGTTTGAGAAGCAGCTATTGCGGAATCTGTGCCACTTTGATAGGAGCCTTGTGCAGCACTCTGTGCTGTTCTTCCAGTGGGGGTTAAGCCTTTAATCCCTTGGATTGGTTTTTGAATTGCGTTATTGCGCGTATCAGGCCTTTTTGATCGCGAAGCTCCTCCTCCTGCCGTACCTTGATAGGTATAAGTATTTTGTTCGGAAGAGGCGACAGGCTCCTCGTAATAATAGGGACTCGTGTTATCGGGAGGATCTTCTTTTGCAAGGGTTTCAGAAAGGGCGGTGTTTTTCTCTCCTTCTTTTTCATTTCCTTGAGAGAGCGGAAAGTCCGGGACATAGCGTTCTGATGCTTTTGCAATGGTTTTCTTTTCTTCCGGTTTTTTCCGAAATGAAGTGAAAAAGATAAAGATAGAGAAAACAGCGAGAAATAAAATGCCCATAACAGTAAAGATCAATTGGCGGTTCAGTTTTAACGCACTTTTACCGCTTGAGAGAGCCTGTTGCGCGGAGTATTTTTCATCTGCATGGACAGCCTCGCTCGATGCTTCTTGCATTTCAGCAGCTGCTTCCGGTACTGGATTTTGCGTATCGAACGCACCTTGTGCATCGTTACCACTTTCATCAGAATCGCTTACTGGGATTTCACCTGCTCGTTCGTAATCGGATGAAGCGGCATTTTCTTCATCTCCAAAAAAGTCCGCAATAATTTCATCGCCATTTGTCTGTTCGCCGTATGGTGAGCTCTTTTCATCACGAAGTGCCGGTTTTCCTGACAGCTCATCGTTCGTAACCGGCGCTCCTCCGGTAAACTCATTGCCGGTATCGTTTTCCGCTCCTTCAAGAACGTCGTCAAAGCCGAATATATCACTCATATACTTCATTTCTCCCTGCATTATTTACTTTTGCTTTTGAGCTTTTCAATGATGACTTTCTCTTTATTAAGACGGAGCGTTGCTTTGGTAATGAGCTGGTCGATAATAAAAAGATTACCCTTTACGCGATAATTGATAATGTTTTTGTCTTCAGCAAAAAGGGCGGGCAGCTGTCCGTGCAGTACCTGCTCGTCTACTTCGATATACGTTTTTGCTCCGTCATCGTAGATACGAATAGGGATAAAGGCCGGTTTTTTAAATGGTGAATACTTGATTTTATAATCGAAGGATAAAAATTCAGGAGAAGTACCGCTTAAAACGCTTTTAACGGAATTAACCGCATTTTCAGATTTTGCCATCACGTATGGCATGGAAGGCGGATAATTCCACTGCACCATCGCCATGTAATCGTCTTTGTAACTTCTCAACTGGAGATGATATATCCGTCGGTTCGTGATAATAATCATGTTACTTGCGAGCTTTGAATATGACGGCTTTAAAAAAAAGTGCTGAACATCAACTCCTCCTTTTTTACTCACCCCCGCTCCAATCTGCCATACGTCCGGCTCAGAAACAAAAGGGGCTTCCCATACCTCCTCTCCCGGTTCAAGTTCAATATCGGTGATATGGTATGGTTTACAGTAAATTTCGTAAACGAAGCGCTCATCGTAATCATAGAGCATCTTTGCGCCTGAATATTTTTCAGGCATCCGTAAGGCGCCATCGATTGCCGCCTTTGCTGCAGGAAGTCCTTTTTGAACATTTTCCCGTGCAAGCGGATCATTTTTTGCTTCAGCCGGCCGGTACACGGGCTTTTCAACATAGACAACCGTTTTTGCAACATCAACTTCTTTTTCAAGAAGTTCAACCAAATGCTTTTCATCTTCGCGTTCGATTGCTTTTTCTTCCTCTTCACGCGTCTGCGCATTTCCTTCACTGACACGTTCTGCCGGAATCGGTTCATTGACCAAACGGGTTGTCATACAGCTCGTTGCCATGAGGGCAGCAATAAAAAAAACTGAAATATAATACTTTTTATCCATCATAAACTCCTTATGCAAAAAAATTACTCTTTTGAGCTTTGAAGCACGTTGACTTCGGTAATGTCAAAATCGGTAATATAAATACCGAGCGGATTTATTTTTTCTTTTCCTTCAGGCGGCTGCATACACGCCATACTGATAACAGCACGGTAGCGGATGCGTGAGGTAATTTGCCCTGCAAGGGTGGTGGTGTTTTGGATATAATCGATTTGATAGGTTTGCGGAGAAAGCTTTAAGGTGCTTTCAAGAAGGATATTTTTCTTTGCCTTCCCGAAAAGCTCAAACGGATGCTTGTCACGTAAGAGATTTGAGTATTTACTGGCAGCCGTTTCGTTTAACATCGCATAGCAGTGTGCAATGTTTGCTTTTATAACCGCGCCGTCGGTTGAAAGCGTTCCTGTGTAGGTGATAAAGTCTTCAAGCTGCCGTCTAATGGCGACTTCAGGTACTTTGATGTTTCCGTACGACAGGTGTGAAATATCACCGACATACTTTGCTTCTCCGGTTTCAGAGACGGTGATCACAAGCGGTACCGTTGCAGGTCTCGTAATGGCATAAAAATTAACGCCGACAGAAAGAAAGAAGGCAAGTATTGAGCAAAGCGCAACGAAGCGCCATGCAATATTGTGTTCATTTTCTGCGCCGATAAGTTCATCGTAATGACGCAAGCCTACTTCAACACCTTTTTTATTAATGTTCCGGTTAAATGGTGTGGTATTAGGCCCTTTCGGTAAATAAAATTTACTTCCCATAGTAGTATTCCTTTTTATTCTCCTTAAGAAAAAATTTTTTCTCTTTATAATCCTCTATTACGGAGCCGGAAGGCGCGGCTTCGGTTCAGGTAACGCTTCACGTGAAGGTTCAGGAAGCCCTCTTTGTTCACGGGCTTGCGGTAACGTGATGGTGCTTTTGGTATTTTGTTGCGGTGGAGGCGGCGGTGTGTTTTTCGGTGCATACGCTGCACTCATTGCAGATCCTTGAGCCGTACCGGCATTTTGCCGTTCCGCTAAAAATTCGGCTGCGGTAAGCGAAGCCCCTGTCTCAGGATTTTTTGCATATTTAAACGAGCTATGATTAGCGTCAGGCTGCTTGACGGTATCCATGGTACTTCCGTCTTTACCGCTATAGCGGTTTACAAAGCGGGAGCCGCCTCCTGTAACTCCTCCGCCATTACCGCCTGCAGAACCTTCGGCATGAGAGAGCCGGTGAGCCATACTCTTAAAGCCGGTTTTAATATGGTTTCCAACTGATGCTCTGTAGGCTCTATTACCAACGGCTGCTGCTTCATCGGCGCTATATCCTTTAGCGCGTAAATCTTGTACGGCCGCTTGTTTTGCCGCTTTCGCTTCTGTCAGCATTCCTGCTCCTGAAACGACTGCATTCGTCGTCCCGCCGATAAGCGCTGCGCCTCCTTGTTTCATAATCTGCGCTCCCTTACCGGTAACGGCAGCAGCGGTAACGGCAGCTCCTCCGAGCGCCGCGCCTGTTCCAACGGCCTGCATAAACTCTCCCATCGAAAGCTGCGGGTTTCCCGTTAGAAGTGTCATTGCAATCTGCGGCGCATTTTGCGTTAACACCCAGCTGATAATGATCATAAACGCGATGTAGGCAAAAACCGTCCAATCAAGCGGGCTTGTCTCTCCCATTTGTGTTCCTGCAAGGTAGAGGTACTGGTAAAAGACAAAGAAAATACACAACGTCATCACTAAAAGCTTAATGGCAAAGCCGGTGAGGGCGGGAATAATTTTTTGAGCAAAACTTTTTGTTCCGTCAAACAGTACAAACGGCACGAATACAATGCCGATACTTGCAATAATGGAGTATTCCAAAATGCACATAACGTATTGAATAATAGCAAAAATAGAGCCGACGATAAGACAAAGACAGCACAACCACGTAAGAAGCGTGTTTCCGATGTCGCCCATCGTTAAATGAACTATGCCGATATTATTCATCGAAAGCCAACCGGCATCTTTTTTTCCTTCTTCCATTTTAACGGTGAGGTAATCCATCTGACGGCTATTTAAAATATTTGCCGTTAAAAGTGCGATTCGTAAAATCGCATTCGGGGAAACAAAGGAACTTGCAACGCTGCCTTTCCTTTTCATCATAACATCAAGATAATATCCTTTGATGAGGTTTCCGTTTTTATCTTTATAATAGGTAGGTTTTAATACGGCGCTCACTGCTTCAATCGTTTTTTCTGCCCATTCGCGGTTTTCCTCCGTAGTACGATATTTATTAACTGCATTGACGTATTGTTCTCTCCCTTGAGAATCAATGACATCTGATCCTACAAGCGGCGATCCGTTTATGTGAGTGTTTTTAAGGCTTTTCATTTGCGGTATTGCCGTGACGCTTGAGGCAGCTGTATTATTTCCGCCTGCTTCAAGAGATTCTGCAATCTGTAAATCATGTTCGGCTTTCTTTAATAACGTTTCGAGGTTTGTTTGAATAACATTATCCCCGTCTCCAGCTCTCACTCCCCATTTCGTTACGGTCTTGGCAAGGAGGGTAACCCCCGGATGATAGATTGCAAGAATAAAGAAGAACAGGGCAAACTTAAAAAAGAGTCCTTTCAAGGCTTTTTCCGTCGAAACGGATGCAAACATCAGCTGTATTGCCGTCCAGCCGATCCCGACGAGAGCAACGATGTAGCCGAGCCGTTTTGCAACAGTGAGAAAGTAATAAAAGATGCTCGAAAAATATTCCATCGCATCGAGAAATGGAACATCAATCCAATTATAATTCATTCCTTTTATTTATCCTCACTTGTGGTAACAAACATACTGGAAGGCGTCCCTCGTTTTTGCGCCTCATTGATGGTATTTGCCGTATCGCGAGCAATGTCTTGTTGCGTTTTTTCTCTTTGGGTATGGGTTGCATACAGCGTTCCGATTTGACTTAAATTCGTATTGAGCGTATTTACCTGCTCTCCAAGCAATTTCAACATTGCTGCAATCTGCTGTAAAAGTTCCGTCGGGTTTTTACCATTCATCGCAGCAGCAAACACGTCTCCATATTTTTTTGTCGTCGATTCAATGAGTGTATCCGTATTTTCATCAAGTCCTGCGGCAATCACCCGATCGGCTTGCTTTCTCAAAAATTTTTCCGTCTCTTTGACAAAAACAAAGTTCTCGGGACTGATACCGTATTTGCTCCAGATTGCACGCTTTTCTCTTTCGCTCATTTTTCCGGTGAAACCACGTACCGCGCGGCTCATTTGCTCATTACTCATCCACTCAGCGCCATGCTCAACAAAACGCAAAATATTTTTATTTACATCTCCGGCACCGACTAAATCGGCAATACTGTAACTTACTCCTCCCAATCGAATGTTTTGACTTTGGAGCGCTTCTTTCATGTTCCGTAAGCCTGCCAGCTGCCGGTTGACCGCAGCTCCGGCATTACTAATTTCATTACGGAAATCCCAGTCTCCATCCCATTTCAGTTTTGAAAAATCCCATGTCTTTGCCATCTCGTATGCATGTTGCAGCTGCTCGTACTGTGTCTTGAGCTGTTGAACCGTATTCATCAGTTGATCGTACGTTGCATAAAGGGTATCGATAGCCGTTAACCAATTGTTCGGATCAAAAACCGCCATTTGCGCATGGGTATGAGCTGCGAAAAGAAGAATGGCAAGAATAATACACTGTACTTTTTTCATAGTAAGCTCCTTTCATTCAATAATTCAGTGAGTGTTTGCTGATCAAAAAAATGAGTAAATGGGATTCCACGATGTTTTAATATTTCAAAAACAAGATACCGTTTTGAATTCCTTCCGTACTTTTGCTCAAGTAAATCGAGGTAGGCATGGTCGCTTGAAAGAATCGCAAGCTGTCCTTTTTCGAGATTAAGATTAAACATACGTGTTCCGAGCGAAGATTTATAAAAATAATCGCGCATCGGCTGTGCCTTTGAAATCGTATAAATTTCCGCATCGGTTAAGCCGAAATAGCGATACGCTTCTTTTTGAATAGCATCCTGTGCGCTGCGGTCTGCAAGATAGACTTTCGTCAGGCACGACTGTACAATTTCAGGCGCGATACTTGATCGGCGAGCGGCTTCTACCTGCTGCGTCGCAAAAACGACAAACACATTGTCCTTACGGCACGTTAAAAGCCACTCTTTGATACGAGTCGCAAAAACGGGATTATCAAGATACAGCCACGCTTCATCGAGAATTAAAAGGGTGAGTTCTTTTTTCCGTTTCGGTTTTGCATTCGTTCCTTTCCAAATACGTTCGATGTATTTAAATAAGAAAACGAGTGCAGGGCGAACCGCCTTTTCAGATAAATCCATAAGGGAGCCCATCTCTATCATTGTCCACTTTGAATACGGAAGCGACGTCTCCGATTCATCAAAGATATTGCCGAACTGCCCTCCTTTCAGGTACGGACTTAAACCGGCTTTAATGTCGTTTATACCAGTGGAAGGATTAGTGTAGCTCACATAGGTGGTAAAGGTGGTGAGGGTACGATCTTCAAGCGGAATATCTTTCATGAGCTTGAGCGCTTCGGTAATGGCGTTCCGCATTGAAGCATCAACGGCAACCGCCTGTTCGCTTAAAAGTACTTCGATAAAACTTGCACACCATAAAATATCTGACGGGGTAGTAAGGTCTGCAAGCGGCTGAAAGCCGATGTCTCCGATACCGGGCTCTGCATAGACGCCGCCTGCGGCCATCGTAACACTGCGTGCACTTTTGCCCTTATCAAATATGATAACGTTACTATCAGGATACTTTAAAAATTGAATGGCAATGAGTGCTAAGATTGTCGATTTTCCCGATCCCGTCGGCCCGAAAAAGAACGTGTGTCCGACGGTACCGACATTTAAGTTAAAGAAAAACGGTGTTGCATAATTACTCGAACAGGTTAAAAGAGGCGATGCACATCCTGAAATACTTTCGGTAAAATCATTATGGATAATCCCTGTCCACACGGCAGAAAGCGGAATGATATGGGCAAGATTCCCGCTTGAAATTAAGGGGCGGCGGATATTCGCATAGACATTACCCGGCATCATCGAAAGAAATGCTTCGAATGCATTGGCCGTCTCTTGGATGCTGTTAAACATACAAGCGGCTATTTCACCTTCCAAAATACGCGCTTTCTCTTCCGCTTTCTCAAGATCGCAATCCCATACGGCGAGTGTCGAGGTGTAATAGCCGAACCGGTATAAGTCTGTCATCGCCTCTACCTGTGCAGCCGAAGCATCTGCTTCAAGGGCAACCGAACCTTGATTTACACGGCTTGATTCGTGCTTTTCGGTGTACTCAGTCATAATTTGCTTCGCACTTTTTCTTCCCCCATGAAAACGTCCCTGCCACTTGTCGATTTCTTTTAATCCGTCTTTTTTATCAAGACAGATAAAGCGGGTTGACCAGCGGTATTCAATGCCGGTGCGATTAAGCCGGTCAAAAATGGCAGGATACGTTTCTTGCGGGAAATCTTTAATTGTGATAACCGGCACGTAATAGTCTCCGAGCTTTAATGGAATCGTGTTTTCGATATTTGAATCGGTAATAATCTTATCCAAAAACAAAAGGTACTCAGGGGCTTTTAACGGATGCCATTTCAGTGAAACGGACGTGTGAAGATACGTAAGCATTTCATCGGAATTGAGCGGTTCAATAACAAGCGCGCGCTTGAGCGTGTCTGTTATTTTACTCGTTACCGATTGAAAACTTTTTATCTCCCCCATAATTGCATCGATGTTGAGCGTGTAACTTCCTTTGTTTTTATCTCCTCCGGAAAAAAAGAAGCGAGTACTGCTTCGTTTTAAATCAGAGGGCAGTTCATACGTAAAGGAAAGGTAATATGAAGAAGCAAAATGCGTATTTTCCTTACCGGCTGAGTATATGCCTTCCCGTATTTTATCGATAATGTATGCTGCAGGATTGTCAAACTGCGCTGAAGGATACACGGTTGTTTTATACCGTTGCGCCTCAAGTTGTACCGCCCACCTTCCGCCGAGCTGTTTTACAGCGTCATTAAAAAGTGCCGATACTCCTGCAATTTCTGCCGCTGATGCCGATTCAAGATCCGGCCCTGAAAAGGCAAAGCTTTGTAACAGTGCTCCATTCTTTAAAAGAACGAGTCCATCTGCTAACAGTGTCGCCCATGGACACCATGAGGAAAACATATTTTTTCTTTCTTTGTACCTTTTTAAGTCGAACCCTTCAATAAACCGGCGTGGTTTAAAAAGGCTTTTTAATAGGTTTTTCGTTTTTCCACCTCCATTATTTTTTTCTTAACTGTGTTCGTAATGAATGGGCACTTGTAAACTGAAGAATCGAAACTTCTTTTTCCCCTATGTCTTGCCCTGACTGAAAATCTCTACAATGCCGAAATTTCCTTTTTTTCACCTGGAATCGGCCAATGCCGTGGATATACACAGACTTTCCTTCAAGGATTTTTTCACGGAAAAAATCCCGTAAGTATTGGCAGCTATAGAGCGCTTCCTGTACGCTTATCCTGCGCTCTTCGCTTAAAGCGAGTGCGAAATCGTATTCACGCAGATCTTCGCCTTCTTCTTTATCCATAGTAAATATCCTGTTGCAAAACCGAATCAAAAAGAATATCCAATAAATATGGATCATTCTTTGCGAGTAATCGCATGAGAAAAAAAAGTGCCGCTGAAACGATTAAAAACCACGCGCCGGTAATCTGTATCATGACCACCGTAACAATTAAAAGAAGGATCGCCGCTTTTGTTCCGATACCAAAAAGCATATCAACCTGTATGAGGCTTCTATGAACCGGTATTGCATAATCACTGATCATTTCCATTTTTTTACACTCCTCATCTTACGAGTATGGAGCGCATTGACGCTTCAATACGCTCCGTTTGTTTCATATCACAGAGGTTTAAAAGATGCCGTTATCGGCTTCTTCACTTTCAAAACTCATCTCACTCTCAGCTTCTCCTTTTTTCTTTACCGGAAATTTCGATACCAAAACCGAATCGCTATATTTCCCGTTTGAAAAATCAGGAAGCCCTGAAAGGGCGATGAAGCGGTCAAGAATGATAAAACGTTTTCCGGTTTCATCTTCCATTTCACAGCCAATCCGTTGATACTGTGTTTTTTCTTTTCCGTCCTTATCTGTGTATTGCCGTATCGCAACACATAAATGGGTTACAACTTTCGCCATATTCTTTTTTCTCCTTACCTATAGTCTGTTATGCAACAAGCAGCGATACCGCTTGTACTAAGCCTCCGAGCTGGTCGGCGATATTTTCGTTTCCGTTGAAGAAGAAATTAACAATGTCTCCGGCACTCATAAGTAATAAAACGCCCATCATCCACGGAATGTATTTTTTGATAAGCCCCGGCTCGTCACGACCGACAGTAATTGCCCGTATACAAATAATGATAAAAGCTACCGCGCAGAGGGCTTTCATCCAAAAACTCGTAAAGATGCCCAAAATCAATCGAGCATAATCATCAAGCTTTCCAATGCTTCGCCCGCTATCTGCATAGGCGCATACAATTGAGATGAAAAAAACAATACAAAATGCGATTATTTTTTTCCCATTCCCTGTCCGTTTAGAGGACAGCTTTGTGCTGTGTGAAAGTTTTTCACGCACTTTCTTTTTCATGTAACACTCCTTAAAATTACAGCGCGCGATATACTGCAATGATATTGATGTTATTACATCAATATCATTGCAAAAACGTGCTGTTTATCGACACATTGAATACTTCATTGATATGAAGCTCCGCCGCCGTCATCTACCCATATACCTACCACATCTGTGATAGCGCAGACTTTATTACCGTACAGTCTATAATACTATAATATATTGCGGTTATACCATCAATAGCATCATGAAGAAATGCGCTGCATTTCCTTGATGTATTCATCAAGTCCGCTTATCGACGTATCGAGTATTTCGGTGACCTTTGGTCCCGTTTCCGTTGCAGTCAAATGCACACATACGTGTATTGCATCCGATACAGGAGGTAATGAGCCAATAATGACTTCCCGTAAAAGCCCTTGAATACGCGCAAGCATGAGCGGTGCGCTTTCTGCATGAATAGTCGTAGCATTTCCCGGATGCCCGGTCTGCCATGCCTTCAAGAGCTCATTAGCGACACTGCCGTAACGTAATTCCCCAAAAATAATACGGCGCGGCTTCATACGCATTGCCGAGGCGATTGCTTCGGAAGCTTCCTTTGAACTTGTCAAAAGAAAATACGCATCATGTGCCGTACACTGTAATTCAGGGACATCTTCAATAATGAGAAACCGGTCATCGGGCGTGTATTCCACCATCTTGTGTAACACGGCATTTAAAAATGTGCTTTTTCCGCTTCCGGTCGCTCCTCCGACCATAATGTTTTTTCTCGCTTTAATTGCTTTTGTCACTACGTCATACTGTTCATCCGTCATAAATGCTTGATCAACATACTGCTCAAGCGTAAATATTTTTTGCGCAGGACGGCGGATATATACTTGTGTCCGCTTTGTCCACGGAGGAAAGACCGCTTGGATACGTGCATTGTAATGAGGAATAACACCTTCAAGCGTTGGAATACGCGAGTTTTCAATCTCTTTATGGAGAACCGTCGCAAGACTTCGCGTAATCTGCTGTGTCTGTCCTTCCGTAAGATATATTCCGGTAAATTCTTTTCCTTTACAAAATTTTTCTATGACAATTTCCCCATCGGAAAGGGTTGCAATATCGGTGACTTCACTGTCAGCAAGATAACACTCAAGCGGCTGTAAATCCCGCATAAGGTTATCATATTGTCGTTTTAATCGAATATCATCATCGCTCATACTGTCTATTCCTGGTTTTCTTCCACTGCATTGCTTTGTTCAAGAAAATCTTGTAAAAAATTTTCTATCACTGACGGCTGCCGGTACATTCTTTGGGTGAAACTTTTTAAAAGGTCATTACGTCGTTTGACAGCGATAGATCCAATCTGTTTTTTTCTTCTGCCGTTTTATCGAAATAATCGACGTAATTGGCAAACTGTGGAATAAGAGAATAAAACCATAGCTCCCGGTGAAAATCGACCTTTTTTTCAAGAAAATAAAGGAGACTTTTCACTTGAGAAATTGCATCATAGAATAAATTTTTATCATTCACTTCTTGCGTAACATAGAGTGCAAGTGCATCACGAACAATATCGGAAAGCGACTGACGCTGTTCTTTACTTTTTAGCTGCAGCAGTTCATACAATTTTTGATCAACGCGTGTAGCAATAAACCGCCCTTTTCTTCCTGAAAAAGCTGGCACTGATGGTTTATTTGTCTTTTTCATCAAATACTCCTCTTATTCCTCATCTTCTCTCCCAGCTCCTTGCCCCACTCCTCATACTCTGTCTGACTTTCGAGTAGTTTTTTCTTTGGCGGAGTTATTGCCTTGTCCAAAGCCTGCACCTTACCGTAAAACTGCTTTATCGTCTGATGTCTTGCTTTCGAGCCTTTCACACCTCTATCAAGACCGAACGACTTCCCGACGGTTTCCGCAAAGCTATCTTGTAACCCGCTCATCTTCTCCTTTCCGCCAAGAAAATGCCGACAGTTGAGCTTTCCCTTTGGATCGATTGGCACGAGGAGTATCGATGTATGAGGAGTGGTCTTGTTATAATGATGCGTGATGAGAAAAATGTTTGATGCACCAAATACTTTTTTAGCCCATTCGTCACAAGCGTTAAGATATTCATTCGCCTTTATTCTTGTGAAAACTTCAGGACTTGCCGTCATCATCAGCTCAACTGCTCGCACCCCATTCTTCCTCACCCTTTCCGGAAGCTGCTTGCGATATTCTGCCATCGCTCTGTCTCTGCATTCTTCCTTCGTACCTTTCCAGCAACACCAGTTATCCGGTGTTTTTTGTTCATCAGCATTTAAGGTCTCGCGAGTTCTCAAAGCATGAGAGACACTCGCCCCAACATTCTGGTCAGTCTTGAGCTTCTTTGTTCTCATAATGCAAAACTGTGCCATCTGATTCCTCCTTAAATCAAACCAGAATACTAGAACTCCAACTTTCTCTTTCATTTGTTCGCAAAAAGTCTTCTGGCAATTGTGGCGATTCGTATTTTTAATCGTTCAAAATTTGACAGCTTTTGTTTTCTGTGACGAGGTTTTTTTATTAGCGCTTTTTCCTGCGTATTGGGGTCTTTCGTTTTTGGTATTAGTACACGAGTTAGCTCATTGCGGACAATTTCAGAAACGGAAACGCACCGCATTTTGCTCTTTATCAATAAAATTTCATACAGTTCTCTGTCAACTCTGATAGAGAATTTCCATTCTTTTCGTTTAGAAGACCTCATGATCTTGATTCTCCCATTCATTTTCACTCTCACCGGCTATTTGTAATTCCAGTGTGCTAATTCTCCTTTTTAATTCTTGGATACACGGATCGGAAGGGTCGCAAAAATGCCGTTCCCCTTCTTGCGGAAGCGGTTCAAGAAAATCGGCAAGTGTTGCGTTTTCCATCGTCGCTTCTCCGACATGGATATCCTGTCCGCTCATTAAAAAAAGCGGTGTATCTTTTTGCATGGCTTTTTCAACTTCAGCTGACCGTGCTAAAATATCGATTCCATTGTTAGATGGGAGTTTTACACATTCGCTTAAAAGCTCTTTCCTCTTTTGCGGCGCACTCATATTGGCACGGTCTTTAAAACGAGGACTGTCAAAGTAGACAACTTTCTTTCCGATATACGGCATACCATTGTTAATTAAAAGAAGTGAATTCCAATCAAGTTTGGTAAGCTCATCCGGATTCATTAAGTCCCGCTGTATCTCTTGTGCGGCAAGGTTGCGGTTATCAAGCGGGCCGAACCTCCTTCCCGATTGTGAAATGTTTTCATGCACAACCGATTCTTTACCGAGTAAGTCAGTAAAGACTTTTGCATCACTGGGCTTTCTCGGCCTGAAAACAATCGTATTTTCACAGTGGTCTAAAAATGGATGTTCCTGTCCATATAATTTCACAAGTTGATTCATTGCCTGGCAGATGATTAAGAAACGTACCCCATAACCTGCAAGAACACCCATCGTTTCTGCAAGAAACGGGAAATAGCCGAGTATCGGAAACTCATCAAGGATAAAAAGTAAATCTTCAGAAAGCTTAACTGCTCCATACTGTGTTTCCCCTTCAGAAAATTTCCTGAGCATAAATTCAATGAGTAAGCGGAATACCGGTGCGATCCGTTTAATATGTGCATATGGAACGGTCAGATATAATGATATTGGGGTCTTCGTTGAAATAAAATCTTCAATTGAAAAATCACTTGCGCACGTCGCATTTTCAATAAGCGGATCTTCAAACAATTGCAATTTTGAAAAACACGTTGAAAGAACGTCTGCTTGGACTTTCGGATTTTTTGAAAGCCTGCTTGCGCATCCGGCGATTGTCTTACAAGCACTTTTATTGCCGCTGTGCCTATCTTTAAGCATCGCCTCAACAAGCGGATTTTTAATATCGGTTTCCGTTTGTCCTTGTGAGAAAAAAGCATTTGACTCCGATATGAGCCGTAACACGGTGGTGAGATTTTTTGCAGGGTATTGATCAGAATATTTTACATGCAAAATGACACCGGTAACAAAATCTTTGGCGCTATTATTAAAGAATTGTTCCGTCCCTGAATCTTTGGCACTATCACTTGCGAAAAGAATATCGGCGATGAGGTTCGCATCGCTATACATAAAGTCTCCGTCCCGTATCTCATCGATAATATTGATCCTCAGCGTATCACGTGAAATGGGAGAGAATTTAAGGCAGTGTGAAAATTGCTTTCGAAAACCTGCCGTAATATTCTAGTTTTCTCCCTTAGGGTCAAAGACAATAACGCTATGCGGGTAGTTCAATAGTGTTGGGATAATAACGGATACGCCTTTTCCACTCCGCGTTGGAGCGAGGCAGAGGGTGTTGGTTTTCCCCGAATGGCACAAGAGCCTTCTGCCTTCGGATATTGTTTTAAGGCGTACGGCATCATCTTTTGCATTGTACTCGGCACTGATTTCAGCATCTGCTGTCTGCCCGCATACGACGCCGGTTTCACGAAACATCCCTGCATTTTTAAGGTCTTTCTCTGTTGCCCATCGCGCCGTTCCATAAAGATGTTCTTCCTTTTGCCGTAACGAGCGAATGACATACAGAATAATAAAACCGATCGCGATTGCTGTTCCAATGAGCGCCGGCTTTATTGAGCGGAATAAATACACATCAAAGCCGGGACGAAGAAAGTATTTGATGAAACAGCCGAAGTACACAAACGGATTATACACCGGATATCCTGAAGGAAAACGAAATAACGGATACCTGACAATATGAGGATTATAGCGCATAAGGTGTGCGAAAACTTGTGTACTCCACCAAAAGCCGCCGACTACGGTGATAACCGGAATAACAAAATTAAGGATATCCATAATGACCGTTATTTTTTTTCGAGTCGGCTTACCTCGTATAAATTCACTTTTCTTACTCATCTTTTGCTCCTTTCATTTTCATATAAAATGCCTACGTATTTCTGCCATAAAGCGTGATCTTTCCTCGCTGCTTTCCACTCCCGTGGGTATTTCCGCCGCGATACCTCACTGTCTTTCCAATAAAACGCTCTGCGATATTGTGCAGTGTCGGAACATAATAAATCCCTTTTTCCGTCTCAAGGACAAACCCGTTATTCCATGTATCTTCGTCATTCATCGTATACACCTTCTTTATAATTCCGGTGAGCTCCTCTTTTCCTTGATAGACACTCACCTGTTTTCCGCTTCCTTTATAAGTATTCCATACTTCAAGGAAGCGGTTATACCTGCCCATATTTTTAAGCGATTCATCCCATCCGTCTTTAAGCTCATACCGGCCGCTTCCGGTATGACAGGCAAGATCAAGCGCTGATAAGTACTCAAGCCGCTTTTTTACTGACAGTGAATCATGGGTGAAAATAATTGCTTTACTTCGCTCATCACGTCTCCATGCACTTGCCTGTATTGCTTTATCAAGTGCGGTAAAGCGATTACTTTTATATAAGTCGCTTTTACTTTGCCGAACTTCTTCGACCGTACGATACCCTGAAAGTGAAGTACATACTTCCTGTGCCATCACACGAAGGGTATGTTTGATAAAATCTTTCGGAAATCGCTCAATAACACGCCCGTTTTTATCGACGCCATTGATAAGAAGGTGCACATGCGGATGCGCGGTGTCGTAATGTGCTGCCGCTTGATAATAAACATCAAGCCCGTAAAGCGTATTGATTTTTTTCACCAGTGTTTCAGTTAAGACTTTTAAGTTTATATCGCTTCGCTCGGGAGAAATAATAAACTTAAAATGTTTATCACTCATGTGCGCCTTATATTCTTCGCTATCGCTTCCGAATAGTTCAGGTTTTTCAAGAACCGCTTCTTTATTTTTTTGCGGCATATATTCTTCCAGATATTTTTGATGCGCACTCATTTTTGTCCCATAAAAAAATTTCACCATGCAGCGCTGCTGACGCTTTCGTAAAGAGCCGACTATTCTACCGCCGTTTTTTGGCACCCCTATTTGTCCACCGCTGTGCAGTCGGCGTTTTAGTGCAGTAAAAAGCTTTTGCGCTTCTTTCATGTCATTCTTTTTATGCGCGCGCTTGATCTTAAAAAGATCTTTTTCGTATGCACCAAGCCTTTCAAGGTTCAACTGTATTGCCATCGTTTTCCTTTAAAATTAAATAGCCTCACTTGAGGCTATTTAAGCCTCAAGTGTATTGCTAAAAACCGGTAAGAACTGAAAAATCACCAAAACGCCCCATGTATAACAAAATTATATTTGATGCACCAAATATAATTTTGTTTGCTCAGATAACATTGCACACAGGTGTTCACAAATTTCTATCTCATGCACTAGGCAGAAAAAAAAATGCGTTAACATTCCTTTATCTTGCCTCTTTAGGACACCTGTGAATATAGCATATTGATGTTACTACTGCAATACTTTATATTATTTTTATGACTTTTATTTTAACTGAAAAACCTTCCGTCGCTAAAGCATTTGCCCACGCCCTCGCTGTTCCCTTTACCGGCTCATACTATGAAAACAACCGCTATCTTATTACCAATTGTCTCGGACACCTTTTTCAAGCATTCGATCCTGAAGATTATGAAGTACACTATAAAAAATGGAACCTTTCGGATTTGCCGATTATCCCTCACACAATACGTTTTAAAAAAATTGAAGCGTCAAAAAAACAAGCTAACCTTGTCGTGTCATTATTACAAACACACCAAAGTGACACTATCATTATCGCGACCGACGCAGGTCGTGAAGGGGAGCTTATTGCTCGCATCGTTTTAAGCGAAGCGGGTATCACTGATACGAAAAATATTTTTAGATTTTGGACATCTTCTGCGCTTACACCGCCTGTTATTACAGAAGCCTTAAAAAAGGTAAAACCGTTAAGCGACTATAATGATATCGCTCGTCAAGGCTATGCTCGCCAAAAAGCCGATTGGCTTGTCGGAATCAATATCTCCCGTCTGTTATCCATCCATGCAAAAACACTCCTTTCGGTCGGAAGAGTGCAGACAGCCGTACTCGCCGAAATATTCAGGCGGGAAAAAGAAATCGCCGACTTTATCCCAACTCCTTATTATGAGTATGTCGCGGAAATAGCCTCAAGTGAGGCTATTTTCACGGCAAAGGCCTATACAAAAAATGAAGACGCCTCGATTACCACTGCTTTCCAAAACGACTGTTTTACTCCTGACCGGTTTTCAAAAAAACCGGTAGTCGTACAAGAAATAAAACAAGAACAAAAAAAAGAAGTCCCTCCGCTCCTTTTTAATTTAAGTGCCCTGCAACGTGCTGCCTTTGCTTCTCTTTCCCTTTCTCCCGATCAAACCCTTGCCATTGCACAAACACTCTATGAAAAGTATCAATGTCTCTCTTATCCTCGTACTCCAAGCCGTGTGATGGGAAGTGCTGACGTTCCGCTTATTAAAGATGTCTTTGAACGTATGAGCGCTGTATATCCTGAATATACGGACGCTGTTGATACTGCGTTACTGGAGGCTTGTAATGCTCGTCTCTTTAATGATGCGCAACTTGAAGATCACCATGCACTAATCCCCCTGCAAGCAATTCCCGATACTGCTTCAAAAAGTGAAAAGGCGGTATTCTCTCTTGTCGTAAAACAATTCTTTGCTTCTTTTTCTCATCTCTTTGTTTATGAAATGCAAACACTCTTTCTTATGATAGATGGTGTACCTTTTATTGCACGGGGACGGAAGACGCTTGAAATCGGATGGAAATCGCTTTTTTTAAAGGAAGGTGAATCATCCGATGAAACCGATGCACCGGATAAGGGTGAAGAAAATACTTTTGATGATATTGATACAACTCATCTTCTTTGCAAGGAAGTACGGACAGAAAAAAAGAAAACACAGAGTAAAAAGCCCTATCGCTATGATTCGCTTTTGCAATTTATGGAAAAGCCGAAAGAGAACGGAAAGTACAGTGCCTCCCTTGGCACCGAAGCAACCCGCGCTGCAATTATTCAAACGCTCTTGGATCGCGCCTACATACATGAGGAAAAAAAGAATCTTCATCTTTTGGAAAAAGGGATTTTCTTAATTCAGCAGCTTGAAAAATTTCCGCTTCTTTCTCCGCTTATTTCAGCACGGGAAACAGCCGAATGGGAGTATGCCTTAAAAACCGATTCAAAAACGTTCTTAGAAAAAATAGAAGCGTTTGTCTCGAATGTCTGCAAAAAGCAGCTTTCCATAGCCGTATTTGAAAAACAAAAAATTGGTATCTGTCCGCTCTGCGGCGGCGCAGTCGTTGAAATGGAAAAAGCATTCTCTTGTAATCAGTATCCCGTTACCGGCTGCCGTTTCACCATATGGAAAAAAACATACGGCACGCTTTTATCCGCTTCTGATGCAGCTTTACTTTTAAATGGAAAATCCGTACGTAAAAAGAACTGCAAAAGCAAAGCCGGAAAAGTTTTCTCTTGCATTCTTTCCCTTGTTAATGGTACAATAACCTTATCGTTCGACACATCAAAAGAACGAAAGATACGACGGTAAGTATGCGCCGCCTTTATCGGAAAAATATGGACAGGGAGGGGTGGTTCATTTCATTATGAAACTATTGCCCCCGGTATACAACGCGAATACCGCCCTTCCATACGTATTTTTATTTCCTGATAGAAGGATTTTTTAAGGAGCACACGAACTGATGAAAACAAAAAAATATTACCTTTATCTCCGCGGCGGCATTTGGTATTGCCGCTTCACCGATCCGGTGACCGGCAAACCCTTAACAGCCCGCTCAACGGGTAAGTCTTCCAGACAAGAAGCTGAAGAAGTCGTTATTGCATGGCTCTATGGCGGCATACCGAAAAACACAATAAAGAAGAAAAACAAATCCTTGAAGTTCATGCGGTTATCGAAACATTCAAAAAAATGATCGTAAATAAGCGTATTCCTTCCGATGAGCTTTCTCACATTCTCTCCCTCGCTTCTTATATGTACGGTTTATCCTCTTCCGTTCATCCTTGTGATAATCAAAAAAAGAGCGAACATCCTCAACAACCACCGCACACTGAATCGCTCGACGTAAAAAAAAACGCTACCGTAAATAGCCGTGCATCCCTTTTATTTGTCGATTACACCTTAGCCTTTTGGGATTGGAAATGCTCCCCCTATATTGCCGCCCTCCGTGAGGAAGGCGTACCGGAAAAACTCCTTCCGGGGAAAACACGGTTTCAAAAAATACGCTATATGCTGCAAAAGCGTTTATTCCCGTATTTTAAGAATACCCCGCTTCATACAGTAACGGCAAAAGACATCAATAAATTTCTTGTCTCCCTTTTGGGCTCTCTTAAAGTAAGCAGCCTCAAGAAAATGAGTGAATGGCTCCAGCAGACGGTTAAGTTCGCCTATAAAGAAGGGTTACTCGATACTGATATATCTTCGCAAATTCATCCGCCGAAAGGAGAATGTGAGATAAAGCCCATTTTAACCATCGATCAATCGGTACAGCTCTTTTCGACTACTGAACATTTTAAGAATAAAATGCACTACTGTATCAATAAACTCGCTCTGGAAACAGCCTGCCGTATCGGTGAAGTCGCTGCTCTTAAAATTTCCGATATTCTTTTTAATGACGGCGAAACGCAGGCAACCGTGCGTATTACAAAAAACTATCATTTCAGTAGCCATATCTTGAAAGACACAAAAAACAAATCTCATAAAGAAGTTCCTATTTCCCCGCACCTTACCGTCTTATTAAAGGAATTCATTGAGACCCATCCGCAAAAAGATAACGACGATGCGTTCTTGTTCTATAATAACACAAGGGCAGACCGTCCCATCGGGTATGATTCAATACGGAAAGAATTTATCCGCGTGATGAAAGCGCTCGACTTTTATGTACCGCATTTGAGTATTCATTCCTATCGTCATTTAGCAGCTGTCATTTTATGGGATAAAGGATTCCTAGAGCGGGAAATTATGATGGTTACCGGACATAAAAGTCTTTGGGTATTACGCCATTACTGCAACCATGAAACGCAGGCGAGGAAAGAAAAGAAGCGAGAGATGAGCAGGGCAATTGCACAAGCAATTACAAGCGAGACGCTTATTGCATAAATATATAAAATGTCCAAAAATATATCAAAAAGGGCTTGACTTTTTATGAATATAGTGTACGATAGCAGTATAGAAAAAATAAGTGTAGAAAAAGCTGTAACGATTTTTTAATCAATGATGCTTTTTCGTGTGCTATTAACTGCTGTTTTAGGGGCAAACCCCTTGAAAAAACTTCCCTCTTTACTATCAAGTTTCATTGACTGAAACAAGTAAAAATGTCATACTTGCGCTAACTTTACACCTTTTTAGGAGGATTATAAGATATGAAGAAAAGACTTTGTATGCTCTGTTTACTTACCGTATTTTCAGTAAGTTTTCTTTCTGCTAACGTAAAGATGAACCTTGAGCTTGGCCCGGTGTATACCTATTTTGGCAGCCGCGAGCCTTCCGGCAGCGGACACAAATCATGGACAGCTCATACCGGCGGTTTGAATATACTGTTCGGCGTCGAATTTATTCAAAATTTCGGAGTATACGGAACTGCAAATTTTGCTTTCGGAAAGGACTATTGGTATAAGACTTCATACCCACGGTCATATTCAGGAAACTTGATAGATGCAGACTTAACCTATGTAATAGACAGCCAGTTCGGGTTCTTCTACGTATTCCACCCCGTAAAGAATTTGGATTTAAGACTCGGTGCCGGACTCGGCATCGGCGGCAGCGGGCGAAACTACCCTGATGGGCTAACAAAAAAGGAAAAATCACAGGTCAATATCGGCGGCGGTGTCAATTTGGATGTTTCCTATATGTTTACCAAAATGGTCGGTATTTACGGCGGCGTGTCGGATACTTTATATGCCCCTGTATACACGGTAACTAAAACAAAACACAGTGACGGTTCCGCCAATACAAAAGGAGATCCACACAAACCCGGACAGATTGCCAATTCGTTAAATATCAAAGCAGGAATAAGATTAGTATTTTAAAGCGGCCGTATCCGCCTTCATATCCCTATTACACCGCAGCGCTTTAGAGGAATGAAAGCGGGTGCATAAAAAAAAAGCCGGTTAAAGAACCGGCCCGCCGTCTGGCTATCGGCCGGTTAATGGGTGGGAGGGGAACTAACCGACCGATACTCTATATATCGGCTTTGATGTACTAAACCTTAATGCATTTCAATTTTAATTTGTAATTTCCTGCAAGAGAACATCCATCGTCATCGTCATTTCGTAGGTCTTTCCTTCCTCAACGGTAATTTGACGGGTGAGTTCATACGTTCCCATCTTAAAGACAACGGTATGCACACCTACGGCAACCGGCAGCGGTTCTTTTGAAAGCGTTATCTCTTGATTATCAAGAAACACTGCAGTGTGTTCGGGTGCTTGTATGTGCAGTAACGGCGTAATAGATTTCAACTGAACTTCCAGCTGCGTGATTTTTCCCCGCTCGACAATACAGGAGCGCATTTCGGTTCGATACGCATCCGAACTGATACTTACCGAATACGTTCCCGGCAATAACAGCTGCAAATCTTCGAACTGTGTAAGATATTCGTTATTCAGCTGCACGGTAATCGGTTTTTGTTCCTTTTCGGGAAATTGAAGCTTCAGCTTTAAGCCGCCTTCAGCAATCAGAAGAGGGCGGATAATAACTGTAAAAGAGGCTTGCTCAAAATCGTCAGGCAAGCCTTTCATAACAGGACTCAGCCGCAGCATAAGAGGACTTACACCAATGAGGCCTGTATACGGTAAGAGTTCGCTATTCTTTATGTGCTTAAAAGTATAGTCTTTTTTTACCGGAATCCTCAGAATATGCGAAAACCTATTCGGCAGCAGCGCCGTGCTGATCTTTTTTGCAGAATAGTCGATATATTTCTTTGAAGGTTGCGGTTTTATATCGGTATACACCGTATAGGCGATGGAATTAGGATAATTCATACTTGCCTTATCCTGCTTTATTTCAAGTTCTATCCCTTCCAAAAACAAAAAACCGCTTTTAACCGCAAACGAAACAGCGTCATTATAACCGATAGTAAGCGATACGGGTTCAAACGCATCCCTGTCAAAGACATACGAATGCATATTACCGACCCTAAAGCTGTCAGCATAAAAAAAAGAAACGGCAAAAAAGAAAAAATATGATGTTATACACAAGAGCTGCTTCATGACTTTGCTTTCTTTGTATCAATGAAAAGGGACGGATTCTTTGCCTTTCCTTGCTCACGTACCTCAAAGTGTAGATGAGGCCCCGTGGAAAGACCGGTAGAACCGACATACCCTATTACTATACCTGATTTTACCTTTTCATACAAGCGGGCTTGAACCTTGCTGAGATGTCCGTACAGACTTTCCCTGCCGTCATCATGGCGTATCAGGATGTAATTGCCGTAGATATTGCTGTATGCAATTTCAATAACCGTACCTGCTGCACAGGCATAGACAGGACTTCCGGTTGGAGCGGCAAGATCAATACCCGCATGGTAGGTTGATTTTCCGGTAAAAGGGCTTTTCCGCATACCGAAGTCTGATGTAACAACGGCATGCTGCAACGGAAACCGATAGAACGGAACAAAAAAGAAGCTGCGCACGGTGCTGTCAAGCATCGCATTTGGGAAACATTCTACCCGTATCTTTTTTTCGGGATTTGCAGCGGAAGGGAGCGTAATGGAAAAGGATTCGGTTTTAAGCTTTTTACTCAGCGCTTCGGTCAATTTTTCGATATCGGAAACCGCTTTTTCGGGAAGATAGAGCGCCGGTAAAGCCGGCAGCAAGAGCATTTTGCCTGAAATATCGGTTTTGACGGATTCGATACCGTTTAAAGTGATCAATGCATCATACGGAATACTACATCGGGCAGCGATTCGGATAATGGTATCCTCTTTTCGCGCTCTATAGCGGTAAAATTGCAGGGGTAATTCATGGGCGGTTTTTCCCGCTGCAAGTGCTTTCCGTGCATAGAGGACATCATCGCTATATTGCTGAAAAATATGATTTTGCGGAGACAGCTCCGGTATCAGCGGTAGTTCCGCATACTGGGCTGCCGCAACAATATGAATAAAAAAGATAAATGTGCAGCAGAGCGGAAATTTTTTCATCACCGGAAGCGCTATATCCGGTCTTCCAAAAACCCAAAGGCTACGAAACCGTATAATATAAACGAGAGGATAAGCACCGAAAAGGCTAAGATACGATGATAAGCAAAAATAAATATAAAGAAGAGGATCAATCCTCCAAAGAGAATGAGCTTTTTTATGAGCGAATAGAAGAACTTCCGCGGATGGGCTTTATAGCTTTTTATACTGCGCTTAACAATAAAAAACAACAAAAGCGCGGAAAAAAGCAAAAGACTGATAGCGGTATACGTTTGTGTGTACCGAGTTGCCAACAGCCAGAGCGGATAGACAATGCAAAAGCTGAAAAGGAGGCAGCCTCCTAAAAGTAAAACAAATGTACACACCTTCAAAAATAGGGACTTATAACCGACCGCTATTTTATGAAAATACTCTTTCACGCTTTAAACCTTTTACAATAAAATAGTAGCGGCAGCCTGTGCATACCGAACCGTTGAGAGCGGTTCCAGAACTGCCGCCAAGAAACCTACACGTTATTCTTCGGAAATTGCTTCCGTAGGACAAACGCCGGCACATGCACCGCAGCTGATGCAAGCATCAGCATCGATAACTCGTGCTCCATTTGCTTCACTGATAGCACCTACGGGACATTCGCCCTCGCATGCACCGCAATTGACGCAAGCATCGGAGATCTTATAAGCCATAATCATACTCCTTGATATGTGTGATGCCCGTATCATAATCAGAACGGCTGAAAATTGCAAGGCTCAGGAGCACCCGGCAAAGAGCGTTTTTTTCCAACGGATAATCATTTGCAGCGCTTGAAGCGGCGTAATTTCGTCGGCGTTTGTAGAAAGGATTTCGTTGATAACCATTTCTTCATCACTAAAGAGATTCTTTTCCGGACTCGTTTTCTGCTTCTCCGGCACGGTAAAGTCCGTAGGTATGGTAGTACCGGGCACCTGTGCGTTCAGCAGCTCCGTCGCCCGCCGTATAACCGTTTCCGGCAGTCCGGCAAGTTCCGCAACGTGCACCCCGTATGAATGGGCTGCGATCCCTTCGATAACCTTCTTTAAGAATACGATTTTTCCTTCGGTTTCCAACACATCCAAACAAAGCTTTTGCAGCCGCGGATGGACAAGTTGAGCCAGCTCATGGTAATGAGTTGCAAAGAGGGTTTTTGCACCGATCGTATGCAAAAGATATTCGCTTACCGCCCGCGCGATTGAAAACCCGTCCCCCGTCGAAGTACCTCTGCCGATTTCGTCCATAATAACGAGGCTGTTAACCGAGGCATTCCGCAAGATATAGGCAGTTTCGGTCATTTCGACGAGGAAGGTAGATTCCCCGCGGGCGAGGTTATCGCTGGCGCCAACCCGGCAAAAAATACAATCGACGGGGGTAAGCAGCGCTCTTTCAGCCGGCACAAAAGAACCGACCTGAGCAAGCAGCGTAATGAGGGCAGTCTGCCGCAAGAAGGTGCTCTTACCGGCCATATTAGGCCCGGTAATAAGCGCAAACGAAGGGATATCAGAAGCGGCAGAAGAAGAAAGCCGTATGCTATTCGGCACGAATTCGCCTGTAGGCAAGTGGTTTTCTACGACAGGGTGCCGCCCTTCGCAGATATCCAAAATCCCGTCGGCGGAAAATTCCGGTTTTACCCATGCATGAAGCGCTGCAGTATATGCAAAGGATTGAAGCACATCCAATTCTGCAATTTCTTTTGCAAGAAGATGCAATAGGTCAATTCGATTATATACTTCCGTATGTACTGCAAAAAACAGCTCTTTTTCGCACGCGATAATGTTTTCGCCGACATCGTTCAGCTTTGTTTCAAGTTTGCTTAATGCTTCCGTCGTAAAACGGTCGGCGGTTGTCAGCGAGCGGCGCCTAATAAAATGCTGAGGAATTTCTGCCGTTTTAAGGCTGCCGTGGGTTACCTCAAGGAAATAACCGCTTAACCGGTTATACTTGATTTTTAAGTTTTTAATCCCCGATTTTTCCCGCTCTTTTTCCAAATAGTTTTCTAAAAGCTTATTGGCGTTATCCCGCGTATCGCGCAGTTCATCCAGTTTTTTTGACCAGCCCTGCTTAATCAGTCCGCCTTCTGAAAGGACAATCGGGCAATCTTCGGCGATGCTGTTATCCAGAAGCGTATAGATCCCCTCCATATCATCGCTCAGTTTTTGCGGCAGCTGTAAAAAAAAGAGGCCGTTCCTTTTGCTCAGCCGGGCAAGTTCG
Organism: Treponema sp. OMZ 838; assembly: GCF_000775995.1. NCBI lineage: Bacteria > Pseudomonadati > Spirochaetota > Spirochaetia > Treponematales > Treponemataceae > Treponema > Treponema sp. OMZ 838. The sequence continues at coordinate 503,491 of NZ_CP009227.1, forward strand.
ATGCAGGCTTTAAGGCTCTGCTTAATTCCTAACAGATCCTTTCCGTGAGCCCGCTGCATGGCAACCCTGCCGGTAAGCCGGTGGATATCAAGCACTGCCGCAAGGGTATTCCGCACGGCAGCGAGCGCCTTTTCATTGCGGAAAAGCAGCGTCGTTTTATCAAGCCGTGCGTTTATTTCTTCGGCGGTTCGCAGCGGATGGTAAAGCCAGTGCCGCAAAAGGCGCGTCCCCATTGCCGTCTTTGTATAGTTGACGGTTTCAAACAGGGTAAAAGAATCCGTATTGTCATGCAGATTTTGCAGCAGCTCAAGGTTTTTACGTGTCGCATCATCCATCATCACAAAATCAGAGTCGCGGTATACCTTTATACCTGTAATATGGGGCAGCGCCGCTCCTGTCGTTTGCTCCAAATACTGAAGCAGCAGCCCTGCCGGCGGTAATTCGGGAGACGCTGCCGTTAAAGAAAAAGATTTAAGGGTTTCGGTACCGAAGCACGCACACAGCCGCTTTTCTGCGGACGCGGCGGAAAAATGCCAGTCGGGATAGAGGTTTTGCAGCATCTGCGGATATTCTCCGCACAAGGTTTTTAAATCCGGCACCGAATCGGCCAGCGATATTTGAATAAGGATTTCCCGCGGCTGTACACGGCCGAGTTCTTTTTTGAATTGCTCTGTAAAATCGGCACGCGGAAAAGAAGTAGCAAAGAATTCCCCCGTACTGACGTCAAGGTAGGCAAACCCGATAAATACGTCCGTAACGGCGCCGCAGGTAATTTCTTTCGGTGTACAGTAAACGGCAGCAAGGTAATTATTTTGTCCTTGATCAAGAAAATCTTCCCCCGTAGCGGTACCGGGGGTAATCACTTCTACAATCTTTCGTTCGGTCAGTTCTCCGGGGACGACATCCGAAACTTGCTCGCAAATCGCAATTTTTTTTCCGGCGCGCAGCAGACGCGCAATATAAATACGTGAAGCGTGATAAGGAATGCCGCACATAGGACTTCCCGTCCGCTGTGTCAGCGTTAAATTCAGCAGTTTGCTCACCTCAAGTGCATCATCATTGAACATCTCATAAAAATCGCCTAAGCGAAAAAAGAGAACAGCATCTCTATACTGCGCCTTTATTGAGAGATACTGCTGCATCATCGGGGTGAGCGACGCCGGTTTTGTCATATTAGTTTGAACTGAGCTCTCGGATAACGGTTTCCGTAATATCGACAGTCGGGCTGTACCAGATAATTGCTTCGCCCTGTTGTAAGTTTAGTACCATCGTATACCCCTGACTTTCTGCAATCTTTTTAATTGCGGCATAAAGGCGGGAATAAAATACATCATCACTTACCAAGCTCTTCCGCAGCATTGCCAACTCATCGTTACATGCCTTGGAATATTCAAGCAAGAAACTTGTCTTTACGTCGATTTCAGCCTGATATTTTTGGACGGCATCGACTCTTCCGATTGCTTCCGCATCTACTTTTCTTTGACGAAGGGCAATAATTTCATCGGACATCCGCTGTATTTCAGCTTGATACTTTACCTGTTTTGCCTGATAGTCGCGAACGGAACGGGAATCCCGCAAAAAAGTAGAGTAAATACGGGAAGTATCGACAACTGCGAAACGGGTTATCTGCTGCGCGGATAGTGCAACGGCACCTGCAGCAAGACAGAATAATATAAAAGCATATTTTTTCATCTATTTGCTCCTCTTATAGGTTAGGTACATTAAACGATAATACGAAGCGCCAATCGGCTCCTCTTCCGTTTCCCCACACCAGCTTACCATTCTGTGCTTTAAAGGTGTTTGCAAACATCAGCCGCAGCGGGAATTGAGGAATAACAAAGCGCAATCCCGGCCCAAAGCTGAAATAGTAATCATCAATTTTAAAGGTTTTTAAATCGGCCAAATCCTTTTTGACGGCGGCCGCATCAGCAAAAAAGTCAAAGGAGAGAATACCGTGCGCTAATGGCCATCTAAATTCTATCCAATGGTTGATCAGCACATTCCCCTTGCCGGTCGATCCCAGCGTCAGCCAGCCTCGGCCGGTAAACATACCATCAATAGCGAGTTTACTGCTATCTCCGATGAGGCTGTTCGGCATCGGTATCTGGAACGAGAAACCCGTATAAAAGGCCAGTACAAATTTGAGGTTCCAAATTTCAGAAACAGGATAATCGACAAGAGTAATATATGCTTCCGCTTTTGTTTCGGAACGGAAGAAATATTCATCTTCAACTTTTGGTATAAGACCGAAGAAAGAGATTTGTTCACTCAGGAACCAGCCTTTGCTTGGGTCATAGGTAATATCGCGCCCGTCAAGCGAAAGCCGCGTCCAAAACGAGTTGCTGAGCCGCCATTTAGCCTCCTGCTGCCGTATCGTCGGATCAGCTGCGCGATAGAGAGACGTATCATAGAAGTTCTTGACCAATGAAAAGTTTACACCGCCGCGCAGCGTAGTTGTAAAGAAACGGTTATACCATCGATATCCGGTATGAACGCCGAAGGTTGTTTCAAAGCGGTCATATCGCATCCGGTAAGCATTTGCCAAGTCTTTATTCTTTTCAAATTCTTCTTTATTTTTAAACGGCCCGTAAGGGAATACCATATCCTGATAATCAAACAACGATTTATGCGTAATCGATAAATCAAACCCAAGCGTCAACGGATAGCCAAGAAACCAGTTTTCAGCATAACCGAGTTGAAGTGTTTGATTATCCGTTGCCGCAGTCGCATTAACCGATAGTTCGTTTCCGCGTCCTGCAAGGTTCCGTTCCTGCCATTGCACAAATAACGAAAGTGGGAAACTGTCGGCATCCGAAATACCCGAAAAGGTAATTCCGAATTGAATACTTGCCGTCGACTGCTCTTCAACATTGAGGATGACATCGATCAAATCCTGCTCGGAACCGGGCTGTACATCCGGAACAACCGTAGAAAAATAACGCAAATTAAATAAATTACGCAAACTATTGGTAAATTTTGATTTTGAAAACACATCTCCCGGCTCAAATAGGAGCTCACGAAGTATAACATAATCTTTTGTCCGTGCATTACCACGGATAATAATATTTTCGATATGACTTCTACTTCGTTCAACAATAGTAATCACGAATGATACTTTTTTAGTGGTCGAATCACGCTGCATTGCTTTTGCAATATAATTCGAAGTATAACCGTTTTCAAAATACATATCGGCGATGGCTTGAAACCCCTGTTCAAATCGAGTCATATTCAAAACACTGCCCGGTGCCAGTCTTATTTTTGCACTTAAATCTTCGGTAGAAAAAATCTTATTTCCCTCAAAAGAAGTTCCGTTGTAAGTATACTGTTCGCCTTCCATAATGATATATGTCAGCTTTACCATGTTCTTTTGCGGATCGGATTCTGAATCTATATCCTTAACAATATTTTCAACATGAGCATCGATATAACCGCGTTCACCGTAAAATTGCTGTATAGCTATCTTATCTTCTGCGAGCAGACTCTCTTGAAAAATTCCCTTGACAAGGAATTTGGCTGGTTTGGTAAGAAGGACACCTTTTAGAGCCTTTTCTCCGACAGCGGTATTCCCTTGGAAGGCAACTTCGGAAACAATCGTTTGCTTTCCTTCCGTAATGGTAAATTCAAGGATAACGCCGCCTTGGGGACTTTCGGACACATTTGAATTCACAACGGCGGATGCATAACCTTTTTCTATATAGTAATTTTTGATAGTTTGTTCGTCGGCATTCTTTTTTATCTCATTGTAGATATCGCCTTTTTTCAACAGTACCTTGGATAAAATATCGCCGCGCGAAATTTGATAATTTCCCGTTACCTTTATTAGGGTAACGACAGGCTTTTCGGTTACTTCAAATTCAAGCCGAACATACTGATAATCGATGTCGGCAGGAACCGCTTTGGGCACAATGTCGGAAAAATAATCAAGCGCATATAATTTTTGCAGTATTTCCGAATACGTTGCATCAGAAAAGGGCTTTCCTTTAAATGAATCAAAAATACCGTCCATTTCGGTTTTTGATACGCTCTTCAACCCCTGAAAAACGATGGTTGTTATCGGTTTGTTTTCATACCAATTATCGGGAGCTTGTGCCCATAAAAAGCAGAAGGATAACATGAGTACCGTTACGGCTATCACCTTTTTTAACATTAAAGACTCCTCTATCTCATTTACATCATCTTATCAACAATATGATTACCGCCGAGCATTTTTGAACTGCACGGCAATACCCTCTTTGAGGGTATTGAGTTTAATATGAATATTTCCATGAAAAAGTCAATGCAGCATCTCCTACAAATAAGGTATCCGGTTTTGTAGGGGCGACCGACCAACGAAGCAAGAAGAAGGGTGTTGCCATTTCCAAACCGATTTCAGGTTGAAATAAAAGATCCTTATAAACAGGACGCTTTGAGCCGCCGTTTTTAAGCGATTTGGAATCATAGTGGCTTAAGTGCAGCAGCGCATCCGCATAGATCGCCGAACCGAAATATTTCCCTATATAAACACTTGTATTATCAAGATAGTTACTCATTGTTAAAACAGTATTCTGGTTTGCAGCGAACAGGTTACCAAAAATAGCATTTTGCAGCAACAACGTGCGGAAAGAAAAAGCATCCAACCCTAAAAAATCCCTGACTTTGCTTTCCGCTTTTTTGAGAAAACCTACTTGTGCCAGAATATCGGAACTGGAAACCAACAGATTTTGCCATAGATTATCTTTCCCCGTATCGCCGATAGCCACTTGTCCCAATAGCTGCATAATTTCATTCGTAGAACGGGGCGGATCCGAGCTGATTTCCGGATTAAAACTGAATAATGACTGATCCTTTGCCGTCAAGACAAGCCGGAGCGGTTCACCGCTACTGTCACGATCGCGGATTTCTGCCCTTAATGTTACCAACGGTTCAATTTCCTTAGCCACATCTGCAAAGGAGATGGAACCTTCACGGATATAGAAACTGCGCTTAATATAGAAAACTTCTCCTCCCCGCATTTTTATATCACCTTTCATTGTAAAGTTACCGGTTTCGGCATCGGCAATCAGTGAAAGTGGAGAATCGGTAGGAACAAGTGTTCTTAAGATTGGAAAATCTGCAGTCGGCCAGCGGAATTCGGCCTTATGACCAAACTGTAAATCCAGCTTCATATCAAAAGCAATATTACTCTCCCCTCCATATTCGGCATTGAACTTATCAAGATTATCAAATTTAAACACAAAGTAGCCTGAATCGAATGTTGCGGAGCCGTATACGCCGACAAGCGTAGGTGTTACCTTTATCTCAACGGTACAGCCGACAAGACCGTCCGCTTTGAACAGGATATTATCGGTCTTAAATACCCCCATCTTGGTTCCCAGCGTTCCACATTGAACTGAAATATTGTTGGGAATCCAACCCGAAAATTCTGCGGTGCACCGCGCCCAAATATCCGTCGAAGGCCCTTTCAATACGGTATACGGTACCTCAAGCCCCGTACCGTCCGCAATGATATCGAGTAAAACAGGCCCATAGACCTCCGGTGCATAGCGGGGAGAATTGACGGTTATATTCTGCCCGACTAATTTCCCGTTAAACTCAGGCTCCATCGGTTTGCCACCGATCGTCAAATCCCCTGTAAGCGTTCCGCCGTAAAAGAGTACATAATCCAAACCGGTTATATCCCATATTCGTTTAACGTCAGCACGGATACCCGACACTTGCAAATTTAAAGCATCTTTTTTTACCGTGCCGTCCAAATTAAACTTGAGCGGAAGAGATTCCGCCAATTGGAGCGAAACAACCCCATCGTCTAAAATAAAGCCGGTTATATCATCATTCTTTCCGGCATAAAACGCGGTAACCCCCGGATCACGGATCATAGAAAGCGGCACCGTATTCTTTCCCTTAAAGTCACCGAACTGCCAATCGCTCAAAGAAATATTAATCGTAAAGCGCTTTGTTACGTTATTGAGCCGGGAAAGCAGCGCAGATTGAGCTTTTTCGTCAGGTTGTACACCGGTATACACAGTACCGATATGCGCCTTCAGCTGTTTGTCGGCAATCATACCGGCATAATCGGCTTCGAGCCTTCCGGACATTTCAGCGAGTGAAAAATTACCTGCTATATCGGAAACCTCATGCGTACCCCATTTAAGCCGGGTAATATTCAGATCCGCTTTTTCATCTTCTATCATAAGGGAACCGGCCAGGTTCAAATCTTCTCCCTGAACAAGCATCGAAAGTTGAGACAAATCCAATCGAGCTAAAAAGGAATCCGAAGCGGCCGAAAACACCACATCCGCCGACACCGCATGCTGCTTTCCTTGCGTGTATAAAAAGCGAGCCAACGAAATGGCATCAAGTTTAAGCGAGCCGTCTGCACGGATATCTCCGCTTGAAAGATCAAGCTTTGCTGCAAACTCAAGTTTTTCGGCGGCATCGGGGGAAACGAGATTCATCGCAGCAGTGTAGCTCTGTCCGCCTTCACTATCAGATGCGGAAGCTGTCGTTACGGCCAGCGTACCGGTCAGCGCGTCGTCATCGCCAAGTTTTACTTCAGTCAAAAGCAATCCCGAAGGATCTGCTTTTCCCATAAACTTAAAGCCAATCTTTGCCGGAGCAAATGAAACAGGTGTACCATAACTGACGTACCCGTTATCGATAGCATAAAGCCAATCCGTACGATTATGATATTGAAACTCCGAATCCAGGGTTAAAAAGAGGGGCAAAAAAGGCAGCGGTATTTCATTGGTTTTGACGGTTCCTTTGAAGCCGGAACCTTTTTCATAAAGAGCACTGATTGCAAGACCATAGTCACCGTAAATATTGAGAACATTCTGAGAAAAGACTCCCTGCACCTGATAACCGATCGAGTTAATCGCTAAAGAACTGGTAAAAATAATATCGCTTAAATGCTCAAATTCGGCATTGATATTTCCGCGAACGGACATATTTTTGTAGGATAGTTCGATATCGGTCAATGCAAAGGAAGATTGATTGCCTTTTACCGATAACAGTGCATAAAAGTCATTCAGTATGTTTGAAACTAAGACGAACCTGGTGCAATTATATGAAAAACTGCGTAAATCACTCGAAATATAAAATTCGGTTGTACATTGGAGCGATTCAACGGCTTCATGCGGTATATCGACACCCGGAAAGGCCGCTTCAATAAAGCTGCAGATTGTACCGATACCCACAGCGTCGAATGTTCCATGCAGCTCTACAAAATGAGGAGAAGCGGAAGTGCTGCTGCCTTCGTTATAAATATAAGAGCCGTCAAAACGATACTTTCCATATCCGTCTTCGGCCGATAAGGTATAATCGGCTTTCTGGGCCGAAGGATTAACTGCTAAAGTGATGTTATGAAGGGCTCCTTCGCCGGCGGTCAATTTCGGTATTTTGCAAAAGAAGGTCTTTCCTCGCGTAAAAAACTGAAAATCTGCAGCCGCTGAAGCGCCGGACGGAAGGTTAAACCGTCTTATGGCAGCCGTTCCGGTAGGAATCATGGTGTTGAGGTTAAAAGTAAATTCGGAAAAAATATCTACATCTGCCCCTGATAATGAAAGCCGTGAAACATCTATCTTTGCATCTTTTCCTTCCGCCGCAAGCTGCAAGCGAGAAGATGCAAGCCGGTATGAAGAGAACGTCAACGGCGGCAGATCGAAACTTAAATCGGTATCCCATTGGATATGCTGCCCCGAAAGCGCAAATTGAACATTGCCGGACATTGTTATAGAAGCGAATTGGGCGATACTTTTGGGGGCATTATATACCCTCACGGACTGCAAAGGAGCAAAATCTTTGCAGCTAAACCGTCCGTTTATATCGTTTGTTGCAATATTCCAGCTTGCGGTAAAGTCAACGGGCTGAAAATCTTGCATAGTGTTAAAGGTAAAAACTTGATCACGATAATCAGCAAATAGTTTTACCCGGTGTATACCGAAACGATCGGTGGAAATATGAGAAAAATCGGCAACAGCCGAACCGGCAGTCAAATTTTTGTTAAACTTTCCTTCGATAGTAAGACCCGTTTCGGCCTGACCGATGGCTGTATAATCAGCATTGCGGTAGAAAGCCGTACTGCTCAGACTGACCGTTAATGCCTCCGCATTGATGCCGAAATAGCCTTCCGTTATTTTTGCATCAATATCGTGCACAGCATTCCTAAATCTCAAACGGACATTTTTAACATGCACATTCAGCATTTGAGAGGAAAGAAAAGAAAGAATCTGTTCGGTATTTGCAGATGACTGAACGGAAGGTTGAGCATCCATCGCCGCGTTAAGCTTGTCGGCAAGTGCTTTATTGTGCACTAAGTCTATGTCTATAAATCCGTCGGCAATATTCACGGAATCTAAAATTTCGGCAGTATTCCCCCATAAGAGCGCCCAGAATCGGTATCGGATGGAAAAATCTTCAAAAGAAGCCATTTCCATATTATGTTCAGCGTCATAGACTTTTACATTCCGTAATGAAACCGACCGCAAAATCGAAGGAGAAAGCGATTCGTAGGACAGACGTATATTGTATGTTTGCTCCAATTCCGTCAAAACTACCGAACGCACTGCCGTCAATTTTTTTTCCAGCGTCTGCATCAGAGGACGGAGCATCGCAAAAGAGAATACAAGTATACATAAAAATAGTAAAAATTCTATTTTAGACCGTACCGCAGGTTTCATCGGAGGGCTATTATATCAGAAAAGAAATTGCTATGATAGACGAGGGCAAAAGTCAGGGCAATCGTACCAGACATTGTGTCAAATATCCCCGCAGAATAAATGAGGCTGTTCAACCAGAATTGAATCTCTTCGCGGTTCAAATGGTCTCACAACCTCCTGTTTCTGCGATTTATATTTATCTGTCTGGTACGATTGCCCTCTTTTTAAAATAAACCGCATGAAATTTTGTCTAAAATTTCATGCAAAAGGAAGATAAACGCATCAGACTTCTTTAAATTTCCCCGCAGAATACTGAGGCTGTTCAACCTTTCCTTTTGAAAATATACGGCGCATCTACTGCGTCGTACGCTGAAAATAAATGCTCAACGTATATAAATACGTCTCCGCTTTATTTTCAGCTAACTCCTTGTATCTACACCATCTATTTTCAAAAGGCTAATGGAAAGGTTATTTTTTGTCTGATACGATTGCCTTTCTGTAGAAAAATGTGCAAAATTTTATCTAAAATTTCGCACAAAAAGGAAAAACTATAGATGATTTTGAAAAATTTTGTGGTGTTTGAGGGGCTGGACGGGACGGGGACGACGAGCCAGATACGGTTGTTACAAGAAGCGTTTGCTTCCCGCGGGCGGCAAGATGCCGTACTGTTTACTTGTGAACCCACCGATGGCTCCATTGGGAAGTTAATCCGCGGGGCGCTTTCGGGTACAGTAGACTTCGATGCTCAAACGATAGCCTACCTTTTCGGAGCGGATCGTTGTGAGCATATATACGGTAAAGAAGGTATTTTAGCGCAGCTTAAAGCGGGGAAGGCGGTGTTTTCCGACCGGTATTTTTTTTCCAGCCTTGCCTACCAAGGTTTGGCTGCCGGAAAAGAACTGGCACGGGCAATCAATGCGCCGTTTCCGCTCCCCGAATACCTGTTTTTCTTTGACCTGCCGGCAAAAACTGCGATGGAGCGAATCGAAAAACGGAATATCCCGCGGGAAATATACGAAAAAGAGACGTTTCAGCAAAAAGTTGCGGACGAATATCAGATTATTCTCCGGTATTATGCGGGAACGGCACCGGATATGCGGATTATCCGTATCGACGCTGCTCAATCGATAACAGAAATTCACGAAAAAATCTGGAGTATTGTGCACAATCTGCCGATAGTATGAGGGATGAAAAGGCGTTTTTGCTTATCCGCAGTGTTACTTTTTTTCTCGTTCGCGCAAACGGCGCTGCTGCCTGCGTACTTTGTAACGTATAAAGAGCAGTATTATAAGCTCTACCATATCCATTATCAGCAGTATCCCGATGATACGCTTGAGAACATTTATTGGCTGGAAAAGGCAATTAATGCGGATTTTTGTAATCCCCTGTATGCATTGGGAAAGATCAACGATAAAACGGATTGGGAAAAATACCGGTACCTGTTTATGATGCACTTAAACCTGAAAATGGTAGAACAGCACCTCAGGCTCGGTATGAAATATGATAAACAGGTCGCATATTTTTATAATGCGCCGTGGAAAGAGCAAAACATCGAAAGCTTAAAAATGGCCGAAGATTGTTATAATACCGCCTTGTTTTATTGGAAAGAAGCAACACTCTGGGCGGAAAAAGCAAATGTGCGGAAGTTTCAGTTTCTTTTCTTAACCGACCTACAGTATTGGGAGGATGAACGGGAGCGAATCGCACAAAAAAAACTTAACTATGAACGCACGATAACACGGGAATTGGAACGGCTCGCCAAAGTCCGCGCCGAATTTATCCAAATGGAAGAAACATACTGATAATTCAATTTTGAATTATCAGTATGTGCGAAATTTTTTATTAAAATTTCGCACAGTTTATTGTGAAAGAAGGGAAAACGTAGCAGGCCAATGGGATAAATATCGCAGAATAATGGAGATTGGGCAACCATTTGAACCGCGAAGAGGTTCAACTCTGGTTGAACGGTCTCCATTATTCTGCGGGCTGTAAAAATTAGTCTGCTACGTTTTCCCTGAATGCGAATGCTGGACAGGTAGCCTGTTAATTGGTATACTTTTTCAATAGTTTTATATAAAGAGGGGCAAAAAAGTGTCTCGAACACGAGGATATAAGAAAACTGAAAACAATATTGTACGATACATCTCAAAAAAGATAAGGAAAGCAGCTGAAGCGGTTTTGCATTTTTTTCAGCGTATCATTGCCGGCGGTCGGAAAAAACTGACCATTATGATCGTACCCCATTCGCAGAAAAAAGTATTAAACTTTCAAACCAGTATTTTTAGCTTACTTTTTACACTGATTATCGCGATCGGCTTTTTCTCTTCATTCTTTTGGTTTGCACACAAAACAGCGGCATCGGTACAAGATCTTTCCGCTACCAAAGAGGAAGCCCGTAAAGCACAGGCAAGCCTGGATGTATTACGGGATGAAACAAATGAGCTTTTAAAAACGGCACGGAATTTTCAAACAGCGCTTACCACAACGTTTTCTTCACTCGGTTTAAAGACCGCTGCACCGGCAGGACAAACGGCAAACGGCGACTTATCCTTTCTATTTAATATGCATGAAGTTGCGGAAGGCTCTCTAAAAGAAGCTGCGGAGTTGCAGCAACTGACTTCATATCTTAACGATGCCGTTTTACCGGTACAGGAAATGGGAAAACTCCTTAATATGCAGACGACTCTCTTTTCCGATATTCCGAGTCTCTGGCCGATTAAAGGCGGCATCGGGCATATTTCGATGGCGTTCGGTCAAAACCGGCATCCTTTTACCGGTCAGTGGTATATTCATAAAGGTATCGACCTTTCAACTTATCGTTCGGGAGACCCGATCGTGGCGACTGCCGACGGACAGGTTGTTACCGTAGAGTTCGACCCCGGCTGGGGAAATTATATCATTATTAAGCATAAACACGGTTTCTACACCCGCTATGCACATATGCAGTCTTACCGCGTTACCAGAGGCGAGTATGTACAGCAGGGACAAACCATCGGATATATCGGAACAACCGGTATTTCGACCGGGCCGCACTTACATTATGAAGTACATATCGGTTCCGATGTTGTAGACCCGATTAAATATCTTAATATAAAAGCTTCCAATACAAAGCAATAGCTATGGCAAAAAAAAACTTTATCGATGACATTTCGGTCAATACCATTATAGGACCGGGAGCACTGATATCGGGAAACGTAACGGTTTCCGGATTTTTACGGATAGACGGTGATATCGATGGTAATGTGCAAACCCAAGGACGTGTCATTATCGGAGAAGACGCCCGGATACGGGGAAATATTAGGGCAGCTTCGGTTAGCGTCGGAGGAATTGTACAAGGCGATATTATTGCGCCGGATTATGTTGTCATTCTTTCATCGGGTATGGTTATCGGATCGGTTCTAACAAAAAAGTTGCGGGTTGATGATGATGTCATTCTACACGGATTCTGCTCTGCTACCGGCGATCAAACCGGTTTTGAGGAAGCGGAAAAGAAATATTCAAACCGGCAAGCACTCCACTCCTCCACTTTTTCTTACTCAAAATAGAGGAGAAAAATGGGAAATCAAATAGAAAGTTCAAATTATGCAGTGGGAGTAACCGTTCAACCGTCCTTACACCCCCCAACGGCACAATCCGAAAAAGACAAAAAAAACCGAATAAATTTAAAGAGATGCTGAGAAGCGTCTTACCCCAAACTCAGCCGGGAAATGAAGCCGATATAATCGAGCAGCTGAGCAAATTACCGCCGGAAGAAGCGGTCGCTCTATTGCAAGATGAAGTACGGTCTGCAGGGGATACATTACGGACACGCCAAAATCCTGAAACGATTTTGCAGTACAAGCAGGCTGTTAAAAACTTTATCAGCTATGTCGCGCGTGAAGCATATACGGTTACAACACGGACTCATTTACGGCGTGATAAGACCAATCATTTAAGACCGCGTTCTTTTACCCAAATTGTTATTATCAATGAAAAGCTTGACAAATTTGCAGGCGAGTTACTCTGCGACCAAAAAAGTCAACTTTTTATTCTTGAACGGTTAGAGGAAATATACGGCCTAATTATAGATTTGATTACATAATAGGAGTCAGAAATGGATATTGAATTTGTAGAAACATATACCGAATACGAAGAAATAGATGATTTAAGCGCTTTGGAAGATAATGATGAACCACAAGCGGAAGAACCTATACAAGAAGGTGCTTTCCCTCAACCGCTCTATCAGTTAAAGCTCGAATATTCACAAGAGACTTTTTATGCAACAACGACGGAATTAAATCTGCAAAGCGGAGATTATGTCATTAGTCCCACACGTTACGGAGACGACATGGCTCGTGTAATGGGTTTGGTACAGCATCCGATCAGAGTAGCAATTAAGGATATCGTTACCGTCAGTCGGAAAGCAACGGAGGAAGACTTTCGCCGTGCGGAAGAAAATATCGAAAAAGAGAAAACGGCAAGCGCTCTTTTTAAAGAAAAGGTTATCGCCCACAAGCTGGATATGAAGCTGATTGACTGTCACTACTTACTCGAAGATCCTAAAGTTATCTTCTTTTTTACGGCAGACACCCGTATTGACTTTCGTAAGCTGGTTAAAGACTTAGTTGCCATTCTGCGTCTCCGTATTGAGCTTCGGCAAATCGGTGTCCGCGATGAATCGAGAATAGCAGGCGGTATCGGTTGCTGCGGCCGGCCGTTTTGCTGCCATGCCGTAACCGACAAGCTGAGACCGGTATCTATCAAGATGGCAAAGGAACAAAACCTGTCGTTAAATTCGCTCAAAATTTCGGGGCAATGCGGACGTCTGCTCTGTTGCCTGTCGTATGAGTATGATTGGTATGTGGAAACTCGCAAAAAACTACCCTCAATCGGTACCAGCCTCTACTACGATAATACGCTCTTCCGCATCAGCGAAATAAATCTGATTACCGGTATTATTGCGCTTGCGGGAGAAGACGGACGGGTTATTTCCATGCCTGCCCAGCGTTTTTCTCAGCAGCACGGAAAATGGAAAATTAATTAGCAAAGAGCTTCTACTTCCGCCTGTTCCGAAGCAGTACTGTTGATAATTATTTTTGTAAGAGACACCTTTTTAGTTGATGATGTTAATAGGGAATTTCACCGCCAAGGCGTAGGGGACGCTGTTGGGCAGTTGTACATCCCTGTACAACTGCCCAACCTTCGGTTGCGTTAATTACCGATTATTCCCCATCGCTTTTTCCCCGTTTAATTAAGGTATTGCAGAAAACTTATTCGCCGTTGTTCCCATAGAGTTCGCAGCATTCTGATAGTTTGTAAGCTCAGTCGAAGGCACCTTTATCCCCCCGTTCGGCAAGGCGTCGCAGCCGATAAAAGCGCCGTTAAAATTGCCGGGGGCATAAGAGCAATTCATTTTTATGCTTTGTAATTTTTTACAGTTTTGAAAACAACTTGTCATATCATAAACCCCTGCAGGAATATTGAGAGCTGTAGTTAAACTTCTACAGAAACGAAAACATTCCTTCATACCCGTAACGCTTGCAGGAATATCGGGAACTGTAGTTAAATTTTCACAGCGGTAAAAACAAGCTCGCATATCCGTAACGCCGGAAGGAAAGTTTTCCAAAGAAACAAGGTTTGTACACTTAACAAAACAACAGCCCATATCGGTAAGACCTGAAATACTGTTAGGCAGTTTAAGCGCAACTTTTTTAGAGGAGTTATTGTTTAGCAGAGCTCCGAGTGGTCCTGGATTCGGGGGGGACCCGTATGTACCCTTTAAGGCCGCTGCGGACATACCGGTTACTTCGATATAATTTACTTCGTTTTCCGAAGCATTGGCAAGGAAGGCTGCCAACTTACCGTATGGTACTTCCGTATATCTGCCCTGTTTGAGACAGCCGTTTCCGTCGACCGTCCACGGCTGTGCGGGAGAGGTTTGCGGCGTTACGGCAAACTTATATGTCTCGTTCGCAAGGGTTACGCCCGTGCCGGCTGTAAGCACTTGTGTGGTCGTATTGTAGGCGGCAGGCGTGATGCGTGCAGCGATTCCGCCTTCGGGGCTGAGGGTGTCTGCAACGGTTATCTTTGCATCGGAGTTTAAATACACGTCGTTGGATCTCTTCATGCCCGAGGGTACTTCTGAGGACGGTGTGATAACGGCGCTGTCTTTCATTGTAAATGTTGCGGTCGAGCCGGCTGCATACACGCCGCCGCCATAAAAGGACGGGGATCCGCTAATATCAGAATCGGAACTTTCCGCAGTACAGCCGGTAATGCTGCTGCCGCTCATATTAAACGTTGAGTTCTCCATGTACACGCCGCCGCCTCGAGACTCTGGGGTGCCTGCATTGTCGTTAATTACCGCTTTACAGCCGGTAATGCTGCCGCCTGTCATATTAAATGTTGCTCCGTTTTTTACGCATACACCGCCGCCGGATGGAGAACCGCTAAGTCCCCCCGATGCTGCTTTACAGCCGGTAATGCTGCCGCCTTGCATTATAAAGTTTGCCGTGCCGGTGCTGCCATGCGCCACTTCAACGCACACACCGCCGCCGTCGACAAAGTAGGCAGAGCTTACCTTACAACCGGAAATGGTTCCGCCTTCCATTGTAAATGAAGCGGTGCCTCCGTCACGGGCACTGATATAAACTCCTCCGCCGGAGACACTTGCTTCGCTGCCTGAAATTTCGGCTCCGGTTTTCATTGTGAGCGTGCCGTTTTCAAGGTAGATACTGCCGCCGTAAGAGGAAGCAAGCTCCGTTGTTTTATTGTTTTTAAGCGAACCGTTTAACGTGCAGTTTCCGCCTTCCATGTATACGCCGCCGCCGTTCTTTGCTTTGTTGCCCTCAAGGGTGCAGCCGTTTAGGGCGACGGTTGAACCTTTTATAAATACTGCACCGCCGAAGCCGTTGTCGCTGTCGGTACCGGTCGCTTTGTTTGCGTCAGCTCCCGTGCCGCCGATGGTACCCCCGCTGATGGTTACGTTGGACGAGGTGCTGCCGTCCTTTTCTGCACAGATTGCGCCGCCGGACTTTGCCTCGTTGCCCTTGAGGGTGCAGCCGTTTATATTGACGGTGGCACCCTTTGCGTAGATGGCACCGCCTGTGCCTGCTTCTCCCGTACCGTCAGCTATTCCGCCGGTAAGCGTCAGGTTTTGGATGGTGAGCGTTTTACCGCTTTCTACCTTAAAGATGCGGTGCTTCGGTTTGCCGCCGGTGTTTTTGTTTGCATCCAGTATGCCTATAGAAGTCTCGCTTTCTCCTTTTATTGTGAGGTTTTTGTTGATGGTGATGTCGCCCCAGTTGCCGGTAACGGTTGAGGTATTGGCTGTCGCTTGCACGGTTCCCCTTATGAAGATAGTTTCGCCTGCTGCCGCATTGTCAACGGCATCTTTCAGCGCCTTCCATGCCGAATTCGGGTATTTTGTGCCGTCTACAATGCCCATCAGCTTACCGGCGGCATCTACTTCCCAATACAGTATCTTACCGTCGCTCAATGTTTGCGGCGTTACCGTAAACTTGGTGTAATTTTGCGGTGTACCGTCTGTTATATCGCCGTCAAGCACCTGCGTGGTCGGCAGGTATTTGTCGTTCGGCACCGTAATGCGCGCTACGGGGGGTGTGCCGGTCAAAGCCCCGTTAAGTTTTATCTTTGCAGTGGCGGTTGTATCTGCGGCCAAATAAACGTCGTTTTTATGAGCTTCTGCAGAAGGGGTAACGGTTGCAGAACCTTCCATCTCAAATGTTCCCTTGGCTACATACACGCCGCCGCCTTCGGCCGTTGCCGTATTGGAAGTAAAATCGGTGTTTTTCATAACCAGATTCGACCAGTTTACATAAACACCTCCCCCGTTTTGCGCTTTATTTTCGGTTACACTGCTGTTTTCCAGTATGAGTTTTCCACAAACATTGCCACTACTCGAAGTGCGAAGTAATATACCGCCGCCGATAGTTGTAGATTCGTTTTTGGTAACAGTACAGTTTTTTAAAGTAATTGCATTGTTTGGGCCGTATGTTGCAAACACCATACCTGCTCCGCCTGCTGCACTGGTGCTGGTCAGTTTGTTTTTATGTAGAGTAACACGCGTTAAAACAACGGAATCGGCGGTTGTTGTTGCATTATGGTTTCCATACAAACAAAGCCCTGCTGCAGAAGATCCTGCGTCATTGTTTTTGATCATGACATCGGTTATCTTCACATTCATAAGGCAGTCCGATCCTTGAATAGACACTCCTCCGCCAAGCCCATAAGTAGTATCTAAGGCTTTACAGCTCGCAACCTCCGTATTTGCTATTACCAGTTTACGCTCATCGGTAGAAGTTGTACCAAACATGTTGCAATAAATGCCTCCGCCGCTATATTTTGCTTCACAGTTCGTAATAAGTACATTGCGTATTTCAAGCTCACCTTTCGAATAAATAGCGCCGCCTTTTCCGTTGGGATTAGAAGAGCCGCCGGGATCTGTTTCGTTATTTTTGCCGTTTTTCAGCGTCAGGTTTTCCAGCGTGAGCGTTTTGCCGTTTGCAACATTAAAGATGCGGTGTTTCGCTGTGGGGGCATTGGGATCGGTCGTAGTACTGTTTGCGTTCAGAATGTCCGAACCCGCTCCGGTTTTGCCCTTTATCGTAAGGTTTTTGTCGATGACGATTTCGCCCCAATTGGCATCTACACCTGCGGTGCCTTCGTTCGTCGCTTTAATTTCGCCGTTGATGGTGATGGTGCTGCCTTCGGGGAGTACTTGCACGGCTTCTTTGAGTTTTTGCCATGCACCGGAACCGCTGTTTATGGTTGTGGGTATTGCCTGCAACGTTCCGTCGCTCTTTATTTTCCATAGGTTCGTTGCAAATACAGGCTGTGTTACGCTGAACTTGGTGTAGTTTGGCGGTGTACCGGACCCTATACTGCCGCCGCCAAGCACCTCATCCCCGTCGTTGTAGTGTTCGGGCGTAATGCGGGCAACAATAGGCTCAGGACTCTGCAAAGCGTCGTCCAGCTTGATTTTGGCGCCGTCTGCAAGATACACATCGTTTTTGCCCGGCGTGTTTATGTCGCTTCCCGTTGACGGGGTAATGACTGTCTTACCGTACAGCCAAAGCGAGCATCCGGTTTCGACGCAAACCGCCCCGCCTTTTCCGTCGGCGGCATAGCCGCCTGTAAGCTTTATATTACTCAGCGTAAGCTCCGTGTCGCTGTCACTTATTTTAAGGATGCGCCCAAGACTGCCTGCGTTGACGGTGCGGACGGTGCCGAATGGCGAACCTGACAGCATCAGATCTTTGCCGCCCGTTACCGCTATTTCGGTATCGGCGGAGGAAGCGTTCAGGTCGCCGCCGATTTTAATATCTATGTTGCTGCTGTAATCATACTGCCCCGGTCCCGTACCCTTCTCGGGAGCGTTTTTTACAACGTTTTTAAGCTCGCTATAGGTGTTTAGGGTGGCAATCCCCTTAATATGTACGGTAGTGTGCGGCCCTGCTATTCCGCCCCTTACAGCCCATACTTCAAGTGTGTGTTCTGTACCGCCGGTTACCGTTATTTCCGCCGGCGCCGATGGCGACTGTTCGCTGCCGCTGTCCAGCTTATACTTTACCGCAGTTCCTGCGGACGCACTCAGTTCAAGCTTGAAGTTTGATGAGGGGGCGGTGTAAATAAGCAGCGCTTTTGAGGAGTTGTTATACTGTCCCTCATCGGGTATGATGTCTTCCGTAACATAGGCTTTAGTGCCTGCACTGATGCAGTGCAAATTATTATCACCGGAGCTAAAATCCTGCTTCAGTTTAAGGACGGGAATTTCCTGCCGTACCAGTTTTATAAAAAAGTCTTTTGTGTCGCTGTCGTCGTAGCCGCTTAACTGCGCTTTCAGACTGATTTTGTAGAGCACTTCGGTTCCGCTTGCGGCGAGTGCCGGCAAGTTTATGGTAACGGGTGTTGTGCCGCTTACCGTTCCGCCGCTTATCGGTATCCAAGCGCCGCCGCTTTGCTTATAGACGGTTCCCGTTATGGCGGTTCCGGTGAATGCAGCTTTTGCCGTCAATGTTTTGCCCTTTATGCCGGGGATTCCTTTTGGATTGCTGTCCGATGTTCCCGTTATTTCGGTCGAACCGTCAAACAATTGCACATTAGCAAGCTTATTTTTTTGGGTGCTTGCCCGTATCACTTCGGAACTTAAGCCTTGTTCGTCTTTTATGCACACCTCGTATGCTTTTTCAGGGCCGCCGACTTTTACATCGGTCTTTAAGCGGAGAAGCCCGTTCCCTGTAGGAAGTTCGGGATCGGTCGGTTTAAGTTTTTGTACCGCATCTGCCGCTAAAAGGTTTCCGTCCGGTGTAAAATCAGAACCTGTTACGTTCAAAGTAATAGGAGGACGTGATACGCCGCCTGCCGTAATGTTCATTGTGTT
This sequence comes from Treponema sp. OMZ 838, assembly GCF_000775995.1. Classification (NCBI taxonomy): domain Bacteria; kingdom Pseudomonadati; phylum Spirochaetota; class Spirochaetia; order Treponematales; family Treponemataceae; genus Treponema; species Treponema sp. OMZ 838. The sequence goes on from NZ_CP009227.1 coordinate 522,508, forward strand.
GATGTCTTTATGGACACTCTGACTGTCTATCATTTTATCCATGTCTTTTACGCGGAATATAAGCACATAAAAATGATTGCCGTCCGAATCAGCCGTTGCCGTTTTTCCGATTCCGGCGTACTCCAACGTAGGGGCGGTGTCAACTTTTAAATTTAAGCTAAACTTGCTACGGAATACTCTGGGATCATCAGTGATGAAGGTAATTTCAGGACTAATGTTACCGTTACCCCACTCGTGCGCTTTCAAAAAGGTCGATTTGTATTTAAGTTCCAGTTTATCGTTTGCGGTTTGTGTTAAAGTGTAGTCCGTATTATAATTCGGCGGCGATGAAAGACCGGGAAATGTGATAACCTTTCCTGCATAGGAAGAAGAGGAGTCAGGCATAACGAGCTGAAAGTTTTTCGGATTACGCAGGTTAATCGTAACCGTTACATCGCTTGTTGATGGTATACACAGAACACCGTCTTTATTTGTTGGGTACGGCTTTTGAAGCTGATCAATGCTATAGCCTGTTGCAGAAACCTCCGCCGCCCAATAACTCAAATATGTATCTATATTCGAGGTAAACTGCTCACAAGAGGTACATAAAAAAGTGAAAAAAATTCCAGTTAAAAGGGTAAAAACTTTGCGCATACGTTCCTCCGTTTTGAGGATGAGGGATTGTTAAAACTGATAATAACCATTAACGAGATTATCTTTAGGGAAATAGCACAAAGTTCTAATATATCTCTCTCCTCTATTTAATAAGACGGTCGTAAGAGTTTTGAACCCTTTGGGTTTTAGAGACCTTATCTTCCGGAGTCGGAGCCTTATCCAACTTATTCAGATACGCATAGAGCTTATCTGCCGTATCCTGACTGATTGCATGTTCCATTTCGCACGCTTCATGATCAGCGATTTCTGCGTCCACACCCAATATATCGGTTAAGAACTTATACAGTGTGTTATGCCGTTCGCGAACGTTTTTTGCAACGGCACAGCCCTTTTCGGTGAGACGCACCAACCCATAAGGCTCATGTTCAACAAAACCCGCCTCTTTTAACAGACCAAGGCGTTTATTTACACTTGCTCTCGAAACCATCAATAAATTAGCGATATCAATTGAACGGACAGCTTCGGTACCGTGTGATAAATCATAAATAACTTCCAAATAATCTTCTTGCGAAGCAGAAACTCTTGCTATCATACGCTCATTATATACCCCTTTCACCTCGTTTGCAAGTTTTAATTTTCCCGATACCGACTTTCAGTAGCGGCACGGATGAAAAGATGCTCTCCGTAAGCCTTTTGAAATAGACGCAGTAGATGCACCGTATATCTTTGAACCAACGCTTTTGAAAATAGTGATACCGGATACAAGGCGCGAACAAAAATAAAGCGGAGGCGTACTTGTTGTACGTCGAGCATTTATTTTTGTGCAGCAACGCCGTAGACGGTATGCATATTTTCAAAAGAAATCGCTTTGTGCTATACTGTTAACATGGTACCTAAAATATGTCTCGTATTGACGGAAAATACTATCGACAAAAATATTCAGTTAATTGAACGGTACCGTTCATGGATCGACATCGTTGAACTACGGGCAGACTTTCTTGACCCGCAGGAGTTGCTGTATATCCGCAGGTTTCCGAAGCTTGCCCGTATACCGGCTATTTTAACCATCCGCAGGTTTTTGGATGGCGGAGCATTCAAAGGCGGAGAAGGATCCCGTATTACCCTGTTTGCACGCGGGCTCTCCTTTGCGGATACCGAACCGCTGAATAATTTTGCATTTCTCGACCTGGAATCCGATGTGCAGGCATCGAGTTTGGAAGAAGCGGCACAAGCTTTTAATATCGGCATCATACGCAGCGTCCACAGCATCAAAGCACCGATCAAGGATATTGCCGCTAAAATACGGGATATTCGGCGGACGGATGAAGAGATTGTAAAAATTGCATATAAGGCCGATAACCTTGCGGATGTAACGGCGCTTTTCAAACATGCCCCGCAGTTTAACGGACAGAATATACTGATTGCGATGGGCAAATACGGTATCCCATCCCGTATTTTAGCGTCGAAGCTGCATTCTTCAATTGTATATACTATGCCGCGGGAATATATTGCACAGCATCATTTGGAACGGGAATTCATCGATCCTATTACGCTCAACGAGCTATATCACTTCCGCACAATAAACAGCGCAACGAGCATATACGGGGTTGTCGGTACAGATACGACAAGGAGCCTCAGCCCGGCTATTCACAATAAAGGCTTTGAACGAAAAGGAATCAACGCCGTCTATATCCCGATTTCCGCTGTAGACAGCAAGGAAGTTATTGCATTTGCCGATTACACCGGAATAGCAGGACTCTCGGTTACCCATCCATTTAAATTCGATATTATTCCTTTTTTGGATTCGATCGGGCCTGCTTCAACGGCATGCGGCGCAGTGAATACGGTACTATTTGACGGCGGTAAACGGCGGGGCTTTAATACCGATATCGATGGGTTTTCGCGGGCTTTGCAAGCATTTTTACACGTTCGGAGTCTTAGGTTTAAACATATCGCGATTATCGGTACCGGCGGAGCGGCTCATGCAGTTGCCAATGCCGTACATCTGCTGCATGGAAAAGCCTGTATCTTCGGCCGTTCTGCAGAAAAGGCGAAACAGCTGGCAGGGCGGTATAACTTCCGGTGGGCGGTGTCGGACTTGGCTTCCGTCCGTACACTTAAAAAATATTCCGACGTTATCATACAAGCAACCTCCGTCGGTATGCATGAAAATGAAGATCCGCTTGAATTTTACAGTTTCTCAGGCTCCGAAAAGGTATTTGACGTTATCTATACTCCCGAAAAAACCGCACTTTTAAAACGAGCCGAAGCTGCCGGCTGTGATATTTGCAACGGATACGATATGCTTCGGTATCAAGCTTATAAACAATTTGAACTATTTACAGGAGGTTCCTATGAGTAATACTATCAGTGTTGAAGATCAGAAGGTATTGGTAGCCCATACCGCTATCGATAAATTGGTTTCCGAAGGGCTCATCCATTCCGGTATGAAGATCGGTCTTGGAACCGGCTCTACCGCAATGCCTGCCGTAAAGCGTTTGGCCGAATATATTGCAAAAGGGAAGCTAAAAAATATCGCCGCCGTTCCCACCAGTTTTCAGACATCGATAGCGTGTGAAGAATTCAACATTCCGATTTTTTCCCTCAGTTCGGGACGAATCAACGGTTCGCTGGACTTAACAATTGACGGTGCAGATGAAATCGATTCCAAAAAAAATCTTATCAAAGGCGGCGGAGCGGCATTGCTGCGTGAAAAAATTATCGCGTATAACAGCGAACTGTTCGTTGTTATCGGCGATGAAACAAAGAGCGTCAAAACATTGGGCGTCAATTTTCCGCTCCCCATTGAGATTGTACCGGAAGCACGGCTCAGCATTATGAAAAAACTTGAATCTTACGGAGTCTCAATGATTATCCGCGATGGAATCCGGAAAAAAGGGCCGGTTATCACCGACAACGGAAACTTCATCATGGATATAAAATGGCCGGCCAATACAAAAATCAATCCTGCTAAATTGGAAAGTGAACTGAATGCCATACCGGGCATTATCGAAAACGGATTTTTTACCCAAAAACCTCCGCGCGTCTTTTTAAGCCGCTCAAACGGAACCGTCGAAGAATTCTAACGAGTGAGAGGATAAAAATCAGAGCAACCGTCCCGAAAGTTAAGCGGTTGCTTTCCTTTTGCACAAAATTTTGAAAAAATTTTGTGCAGGTTATATTATGAAGAAGGGGAAGCGCATCAGACCGATAGATAAAAATCGCGGAATAATGAGGCTGTGAGACCATTTGAACCTTCTTCAACTGTTGTACATCCGTGTACAACAGTTGAAGGCGAGTTTTGTGCATGCACAAAACATCGCTGCTGTAGGGAACCACTGCCATCCTTGGCAACTCTGGTTGAACAGCCTCATTATTCCGCGGGGATATTCGTAAAAATGTCTGATGCGCTTCCCCAGAAGGAAGAGAGATGAGAATAGGGATTTTTGCGGCGGAACAGCAAGAGATAGAAAATATCCAGCACAGTCTGCAAGGACGGAAAATCGAAAGAGCCAGACTCGCGTTTTATGAAGCGGGCTATGGTAAGCATACGGTTATCAGCGTATGCGGCGGCATCGGTAAAGTGAATGCAGCAATTTGTACGCAAGTGTTGATTTCGGAATTTCACGCGGAAGTGATTATCAACACCGGTACTGCCGGAGGCTTAAACGATTCGCTGCATGTATTCGATTTGGTGGTCTCGATCGATGCAGTACAGCATGATGTGGATGTGTCGGTTTTCGGCTATGCAAAAGGACAGATCGCCGGAACCCCCTCTCCGTTTTGGAAGGCTGACGACGGTCTGCGCGCCGCTTTCATGAAAACCTTTACACAGCTGAAAAATGACCATACGGAAGATTTTGCAAATACCAACAGCATGATTGCCGGACGCATCGCTTCGGGAGACCATTTTATTGTAAACCCCGCGGTAAAGCAAGAAATTATCTCGACGTTTCATGCCGACTGTGTCGAAATGGAAGGCGCTGCGGTTGCTCAAACCTGCGTAATGAACGCTGTCCCCTTTGTGATATTGCGCTGTATTTCCGACAATGCGGGGGAGCCTGCCGCAATCTCATATCAGCAATTTTCAAAAGAGGCCTCACGTATTTCGGCGATGTTGGTGTTGCATACGATTGCCCTCCTATAACTTTTGAAAATATACGGCACATCTACTGCGTCACTCGTTCAGCGAAGCACATCCATGTACTTCGCTGAACACAAGTTTGACCGGTGTCAAACTTGCTTCTGCTTAATACGAGCGGCATCCATGCCGCCGCTCAACGTATCAAAACTGCCAAGGAGGGCAGTGGTTTCAAGCAGAAGCAAGTTTGCTCTTGCAAACTTGTAGCCCAAAAATGAACAGGGATGTTCATTTTTGGGCGTGCCTGCGGTACTTTTTTACCGTATTCCTTGTATCTACATCGTCTATTTTCAAAAGCGCTGGCTATGCAGAACCGCCCACGGATGGCGGTGGTTCTAATCAGCAGCGTGTTTGCCTTGCAAACACGTAGGTAAAAAATGTACAGGGAAGTACATTTTTTACCGTGCCTCCGCTTTATTTTTGTTCGCGCCTTGTATCTGCACCGTATATTTCAAAAGGAAGCGTTGCAGTTTATCAAAAAATGGAATATACTTTTGTAGTATGCTGCATCTACAAGGGCATATAATTTGGAGGAACAGGTATGGCAACAGTTAAAGCGATGGATCTTTTTGAAGCGTATGCAAAACAGAAACTACCGATGGATCAAGGATATATTGTTTCATCGTTCTTTAAAGAAGATTCTGCATACAGTATTTACGAGATCGTTTCCTATGCGACCCTAAAGGATATTTACCTAACCAGCAACGGATTAACTTTTCAAACAAACGGAAAAAAGCTTTTTCTGTTTGTTGAGCCCGAAAACTATCCGCATAAATCTATGGAACCCTATTGCCGTGAACGTGACTTTCAGGTACCGTTGCGATTTAAAGATTCAAATATCATCACTGCAAAGAATCAATCAAAGATTATTTTCAGCAAGGATCCGCAAGAAGCGCTGTCGGCATTTACTGTCGTAAAGCCAACTGGTATAAACTTTGCTTTCCTGTTTTACCCGCTTCCGGATGTATTCCAGTCCATCGAACTGTTCTTTGAACAGACATTGAATAAGGAAGCCGGAATTCCGGTTCGTGATGCAAAAAATGCTGCAAAAGAATTTGCGCTTTTAGGCTCCAAGGTTCTGACATGGCCGAATTTGGAAGAGCAAAACGCAGGTAAATAATCGGTTGTCTCTGAATAATTAGGTATAGAGCCGGAAACGGCTGCGTAATTGAAACCGCATCCCAAACCGCTCTGAGCACGCTATTCGCTATTTGAATAGACCGGAGCGGTTTATTTTTCTCCAAGTAGTTGTTTTAATTCCTGTATCTCTGCAACCAGTTCCGAACGCTGAATTTTCTGATACTTCTTAGGCAACATTTCTTTACTGGTACATTCGAGTACGGCGACCAAATTCTGTAATTCAATATCATAGGGATATGAAGGCGGAATAAAATCGTCGATAGTTTGTTCAATGTCTTCCGTCGTCAGCATCGTGCGGTTGTCGGCGGTTGCGTTCATTTTTGATCTAACCAAAATAGCCTCAATGTCCGCACCCGATACGGGAAATTTCAGTTTTTTATTGACGACATTCGAAAACGAAATATCTTTTGTTTTAATCTTCAACTTCCGTTGCAGCGTTTCAAAAATTTCAACCTTTTCCTCTAACGTTTCGGGATAAAAAAGCGCCAAATGCTCCTCCGCTCTTCCCTGCCGTTTTAAGTCTATCGGCAACAAATCGGGACGGCTCGTAATCAAAAACCAGATGATTTTTCCGCGGTAGTCGGTATTGCCCATAAAATTTGCAATTTGCGCAAAGACGCGGGAGGAACCGGCACCATCCTGCATTTTACGGTTTCCTAAAACAGCGTCGGCTTCGTCGATCATTACGGCAACGGGCGCCATTGCCCGCAGAATATTCAGCACTTTTTCTAAATTAGATTCTGTTGTTCCTTGCCATTGCGTATGAAAATTTTTAAGTCGTACCATCGGAATACCGATCTCTCCGGCAAATGCCGAAACAAGGAAGGACTTACCCGTACCGATCGGCCCGGAAATTAAATACCCCATCGGGAGTACATCGGTTCTTCCCTGTTTAAGCGCCTTGGCCATCGACTTAAAGCGCTTTTTTACAAATTCATGTCCTGCAATAAAGGAGAGGTCATGCTCCGTTTCCAAAAATTCCAGCAAACCTCCCGCTTCGTTTTCGATAATCTCTTGCTTTTTTTTGCGGAGATATTCAAACGTAATCGGTACGTCTTCGTTATACGACTCTTTTGCCAGCTGATTAAGGTTTAATAAATTTAATCCCGACGTCAGTTTTCCCACCCGTTCCGCGTTGAGGAGCCGCTCCAACAACAGTTCTTCCTTATTCTGCAAATACGTTAAAAAATGGATACGAATTGCTTCCGATGGGAGCGGGATGGCAACTTTTACTGTTGAGGGAGAGGCGACAAGCCGTGAGTTCACATCGGCAAGGTTCTCGGTCAGCATGACGATCGAAATATCTTCATTGGTAAACTGAGGATCGTGCGACCAGCGGTTCAGGGTAACCAAGCAGTAACGGTCAACCGCATCGAGGTTTCCAATCTCCTCCGCAGGAATAACCGTTTCAGCATAATCGATAATAAGCACCATTCTGCGGCCGCTGCCCATATTGAGTGTAAAATAGCGTTCAAGATACGCAAAGGCTTTGACGGGATCGCGGGAATAAAAATCTTCGACGGGAACTTCGGGGTACCGGCTGTGCATCGTCGCAATATAGGCTTGCTCCATCTCTTGCATACAAAAAGACACGCCGCTTGATTTATCGTAAAACACGATAATATCTTTATTGCCGAAAATAACTTCCGAAATATAGTCCCATATCTTTACAAAAACAAAATGAGCGCTTGCCCGATGGTTGTGCGGTAAAAAGTCGCGGATATTGCCGTGCACAAAATAAAGGTTGACCGTTTCGGTACAATATTTGGTTGCGAGCTCCTGTGCCCACGGCGGTAAATCGTGGATAAGCTCGCTATTGTATTTTATCAGTTTTTTTCCCGAAGACAATTTCCCATCCCCCCTCTTCTATAATACCATATACAAAAACCGGTAAAAATACAATAGAAAAGGGAGGCTATGCGTATAGGAGTTCTTAGATGATTCTTATCACTTTAAATTGAAATAACAGAGAACCGACAAAAAGGCCAAGTACAATACGGAGTAACAGGATAATAAGAATCGTCAATATGAGCCGAGTACGATACTGCAGCGGTTTTTGCGGGAGAAAACCGGTAACCTTTGCAATAACGGGACTTAAAAATCTATCTAAATTATACCAAAACGGAGAACTGCTTGACGAACCGAAGAGATCGTACATCAACCGGACAGTCAAAAAGATGATCAGCAAGTTCAGCATAAAACCGATAAACGACCATACCAGTTCTATGATACTGACACAGAGCCCCCAAAGCGAAATGGTACCGGTGGTTAGAAGGGATGTGATAAGCTGCGCCGCAATGGACAAGATACCGAGCGACAAAACAGGAGAAAAATCAACCATACCGATGCGGGTAAATCCGAACCGTCTGAACCAATTCAAATAAGGATCACAAATGGATGACAACATCCGCCCGAAAGACGAATAGGCTGCAGAGGGAACCCACGACAGCAAAATCTTAATAAAACATAAAAAGAGATAGACATTGATCAGCTGCCTAACAGTTAATAATAACGAACGCACCATAGCAGGCTCCTCATATTAATCGGCAAATTTTACCGATTGCATTTCCGTATAACATACTGATTAAAATGCAAACCGTAAAGCCCCTCATCATTTTGGTGTTCTTGCTTCTGACCGTTAGACCGATGGATAGTATGATAGCCTTTCAACGGCAGTATGATATTACGCAAAGCATTGCGAAATAGCTGTGCGTGCGTAGTTTTGTTCCAGCATTGCTTTATGCGATAGGAACAGCGGGTCGTCGAATGATTTTGCTTCTGTGTGGCAATGCACAATACAGGCTTGGCATTTTATGCAAATGCCGGGAACTAACGAAACGTCGTTTTTGTCGATGGAGCCCATCGGGCATACGGCCGCGCAAACGCCGCAGTTGTCGCATTTTGCTTTATCGGTAATCGGTTTTGCCTTTAAAAAATTAACCGGCTTTCCATCGGTGCCGAGCGGAACATAATAGGCAGTGAGCGACTCGTTTCTTTTTATCTTGGAATTGGCGAGGGGCTTTCCGGAATTTTGCAGCTTTTTAACCACCTCTTCGGCAAAAACAGTTAGCAGTGCCTCATCGGCATCATCCGGCCGCCCAATGCCTATTTCTGCAAACGCATGTTTGCAGACTATCGCACCGGCTCCGATTACCGAAAAATTATTCTTTTCCAACTCCATGTGAAGCTCGCTCAAAGAATTGTCAAAACTGCGGTTTCCAAAAGTAACCACCGCTATTGCACGTGTTTGATTCCCCTTGAACAGGTTTTGCACAAAGGGCAATACCTTATTCGGAATGCGTCCTGCGTAGGTCGGCACACCGAAGACAACCAAATCCTCAGGTGAATATGTCCTGGTTTCGATATGGGCAGCCGGCAGCGTAAAGTCATCAACTTCAACCGGAATATTCAGCTTTTGTGAAAACTGCGAAGCCAGCTGTTCAACTACCCGCTTGGTATTGCCGGTGGGGCTAAAAAAGACCGCTTTTATATTTTTAATTGATTGCATACTCTTTTCCCTTATAGAGGATATATCGAGAACAAACGCATTGGAGACAAGAGCCTCATGCGTTTGTTCTTCAGTTGAAAAAGCTGTGCGGAATTCCGCGCAGGAGAAAAGCTATCGTTTATTGGAGCGCTTCCAGATATGGAGCTTTTCCGCTTCGGCAATAAGCGAATCTCTAAAATCGGGGTGCGCGACCGAAATCAAGGCTTCTGCCCGCTGCCATGTCGATAAGCCCTTTAAGTTGACCTTTCCGTATTCGGTAACGAACCAATGGACATTAGTTCTTGTGTCCGTAACGACGGACCCCGGCGCAAGCGTCGGGCGGATACGGGAGGTAAGTGCCCCGTTTTTATCCTTAAAGGTGGATGAACAGCAGATAAAGCTTTTTCCACCCTTGGATAAATACGCGCCCAATACGAAGTCGAGCTGTCCGCCCGCGCCTGAAATATGCTTGGTTCCCGACGTTTCGGCATTCACTTGACCGAACAGGTCGATATCTACTGCATTGTTGATGGACATAAAGTTATCGATTTGAGCAATCACCCGCGCGTCGTTTGTGTAAGAGACCGGTGCGCCCATACATACGGGGTTGTTATGCACATAGTCATAGAGCTTTTTTGTCCCTGCGGCAAAGGCGAATACCTGTCGCCCCGTATCGATTGCTTTCTTTGCGCCGGTGATTTTTCCCGCTTTGGCAATATCGACAAAGGCATCGACATACATTTCCGTGTGTACGCCGAGGTCTTTTAAATCGGACTTTGCAATCATCGCGCCGAGCGTATTAGGCATACCGCCGATACCGAGCTGCAAACATGCTCCATTCGGAATTTCTTCGATGATGAGCTTTGCGACAGCCTTATCGACTTCGGTCGGTTCACCTTTATCGACAAGTTCATCTATCGGCGGATTACTGCCTTCGATAATCATATCGACATCGGAAATGTGAATCTTATCATCGACGCCGTTTATGCAGTTCGGCATATTGGTATTGACTTCTACAATGACGATGTCCGCACAATCCGTAACTGCTTTGAGGTGCGAGGCATTCAATCCGAAATTGAAAAAGCCGTCTTTATCCATTGGCGCCGTTTGAAAAACCGATACGTTAAGGTGCTTAATATTTTCGTAATACCAGCACGGCAATTCCGAATAGCGGAGCGGTATATAAAAACCGAATCCAGCAGCGATGGTTTTACGTTCATACCCCGACATGTGCCAAGAATTCCACGTAAGGTGAGCCGCAGGAGCTTTTATTTTAAAGATTTCCGGTTCCCGCAGTACCACACCACCTCGAATATTGACGTCTTCAAGCTCAGGCAGCCGCGCGGCAAATGCCTTATCGAATGCAACAGGGGTGTTATTGCCCCATCCGTAATCGAGCCAATCGCCCGACTTGACTACCTGTGCAGCTTTTTCTGCTGTAGTCAGCTTTTGTTTGTATAACGAACTGTAATCCATGACCATTCCTAGCGGTTATTGAACTTTTCGATTTTTTCTTTTTTGACAAAAGCGTTCATAGCCATTTTTTGGTCTTCCGTTGTAAAGCATTGAGCAAATTCTTCCGTTTCAACGGCAACTGCTTTGTCGATGCTTACCTGCAAGCCTTTATTGATGGCTGCTTTTGCCTGTTTTATTGCAAAGGGAGCTTTTTGGCAAATAGTTTGCGCCATGGCGAGCGTTTCCTGCATTAAGGCTTCCGGTTTTGTTACTTTATTAACAAGACCGATTGCGAGCGCTTCCTCTGCTTTTATCGTGCGGCAGGTGTAGATCAGCTCTTTTGCGCGTCCGGCGCCAACAAGCCGGGCCAACCGTTGCGTCCCGCCGAATCCCGGTGTAATACCCAAACCTGTTTCAGGTTGGGCAAAACGGGCGGTTTCCGAAGCAATACGGATATCGCATGCCATCGCAAGCTCGCAGCCGCCGCCCAAAGCAAAGCCGTTTACGGCAGCGATGACGGGACAATGGAAGTTTTCTATACGGAAAAACACCTTGTTCCCAAAGGCGCCGTATTCTGCTGCCTGTGCCTTATTTTTATCTTTCATTTCCGAAATATCGGCACCCGCTACAAAGCTTTTTTCGCCCGCTCCGGTAAGAATCACCGCGTAAATATTTTCAGCTTTTTCAACCTCATCCAATGCATGATTAAGGTCGGTCAACACCTCGGTGCTGAGCGCATTTAAAACCTGCGGTTTATTAATGGTAATAGTTGCAATATGTCCATCTATATGAAACAATACCGTATTCATCTGTCACACCTCCTCCGCTTTTACTTTGAATAGTCGTAAAAACCTTTTCCGGTTTTGCGTCCGAGTAATCCGCCGCGTACCATTTTACGGATAAGCGTACAGCAGCGATATTTGCTGTCTCCCGTTTCACGGTACAATACGTCCATAATAGCCAATACAACATCAAGACCGACTAAATCACCGAGCGCAAGCGGCCCCATCGGATGATTTGCACCGAGCTGCATTGCCGTATCGATATGTTCGGCAGTCGCAATACCTTCCTGCAGAATAAAAGCAGCTTCGTTAATCATGGGGATAAGAATCCGGTTGACAACAAAGCCGGGGCCTTCGTGTACCTCAACCGGTGTTTTTCCTAAACTCTTAGCGGTTTCTATAATAGTATTTTTTACTTCATCAGGCGTATTGATTCCTGAAATCACTTCTACCAACTTCATTCTATCGGCAGGGTTAAAGAAGTGCATCCCGATAACGGGGTGTTTAATGCCCTTTGCAATTTCGGTAACGGACAGAGACGAGGTATTTGTTGCAAAAATGGTAGCTTCTTTGCAAATACCGTCCAGTTCGGTAAAAAGCGTTTTTTTCGCTTCGCTGGTTTCCAGTATGGCTTCGATAATTAAATCGCAGTCGGCCAAATCTTTGTATGAACCGGTCTTTAAATTTCCCTTTATGGCAGCGACCGCTTCCGCCGTTATTTTGCCTTTTGCTGCCAATTTATCGTAATTTGCTACGATTTTATCTATTCCCGATTGCGCCCATTCGATTTTTATGTCGCATACCGTAACCTGATACCCATTTGAAGCAAATGATGTGGCAATCCCCTGCCCCATCGTGCCTGCGCCTACAACACCGATTTTCTTCATAACTATGGCTCCTATATAGACCATTTTGTAAAACCTACTGCCCGAAAAGGGATTGACGGACAGTACCCGCCGGCAACGCCGGTGAAAAATGTCTCATAGACATCTCGAAAAACTCAGTCGTTTTTTCAGGAATGCCTGACTTTAAAAACAAAGATAGCATATCACAAAAAACGCCTAGGATAAAGCCCTGAAATGAGATTGTATATTTATCAGATGGGGTATATCAAAAAGGCAAGTCGCTTTTAAGGCAGCACGTTTTCAATACAGGCTTTACCGCTATTGCGGCTGACGCAGCCTTGCGGTTAAATAGATAGGTTCAGTGGGAATCTTTAATTCGGTGCATGAACCTTTGAGCATTACGTAAACATCCATGGATTTTGAACCTTTTTGTCAATCAGAACGTTTTTAGTCAAAATCCCTCCATTGTACTTTTTAGGTGCAATGTTTAAAAATATTCTGTTATTGCATATTTTCCCCACCGTATTACTATCAGTGAATATAAAACAAGATATTCATTGACACAAAGCCTTCATTTTGCTATATTGGCAATGAATATTATACAAGATATTCACACATACAAAAAAGGATTACTATGCCGAAAGCTTTTACCGAAGAAGAACGCATAAAAATAAAAGAAACGCTTATGGAAACCGCGCTCAATTTATTTCACGATAAAGGAACAAAATCCTTGAGCATAGCGGAATTGACCAAACGGGTCGGTATTGCGCAAGGGAGTTTTTATAATTTTTGGAAGGATAAAGACGCTCTCATTATAGAACTCATTGTGTACCGCGCAAATCAAAAACTACGCACTATTGAAAAAAAGTTTTCAACTTCGCTTACCAATCCGGCAGCATTTCTTACGGATATGATATACAAATCTTCGATTGATCTTATGACAAAAATTCAAAGCCAGCCTATTTATCAGGATGCGTTTAAGCTATTTGAAGCAAAGGGGCAAAATGAGGCACATAAAATTGAAATACTGTATCAAGATTTTTTAGCAAAGCTGATACGATATTGGGAACAGCACGGAGCAATTACGCGGGTAGATCAAAAAGGGCTGATGAGCGCATTTATCGGAAGTGCGGTTTTGTGTTCTCAATGCTATCAGTTTGATGCAGCCTATTTTAACGAAATCTTACGAATATTTATATCTGTAATCGTAAATAAATATATAGAAGTATGAATGTAAGCGTTTTCCCTTAAAGGAGTTGAATACAATGCGGATAGCTGATTTTACACAGATACATAAAGATGATGTACTCATTGCAGGCGGCAAAGGATCCAACCTTGGTGAGATGACTGCTGCGGGAATACCGGTTCCTAAGGGATTTGTGATTACCGCAGATGCGTATCGGGAATTCCTTAAAGAAAATAACATAGATGAAATTATCTTGCGTGTTCTTACAGCGGCGCAAACGGATGAACAAGCCTTGTTATCCGCAGTCGGCACATTTCGGAAAAAAATCATAACAGGACATTTTCCTGCTCAATTGGAAAAAGAGATAAGAGCGAAATATGCGGAACTCGGGGAAGCTGCGAGGGTTGCGGTCCGCTCATCGGCAACGGCGGAAGATTTACCCGATGCGAGTTTTGCAGGTCAGCAGGAAACCTATTTGAATGTGCAAGGGATAGAAGATGTCTTAATTCAAATACGCCATTGTTATGCTTCGCTATGGGGGGAGAGAGCGGTACGCTATCGATTTAATCAGGGATATGATCAGAGCGCTGTTGCGATTGCCGTTGTTATTCAAGAAATGGTAGAAAGCGAAAAAGCGGGCGTTCTGTTTACCGTCAATCCGGTAACACAAAACAAAGATGAAATGCAAATCAACGCAAGTTACGGATTGGGAGAAAGTGTAGTAAGCGGCAGGGTAACGGCAGATAGTTATATCGTAAATAAATCAGGCGATATACTGGAAGTTACTATCGGAACCAAAGAAACGCAAATTGTCTACGCGGATAAAAACACCAAAGAAGAATCGGTAAGCGAGGAAAAAAGAACCGCGCGGGCGTTGAATGATAGTGAGATTGCAGCTCTGGTGCGCGCTGCATTAAAAATAGAAAAACACTACGGTATGCCGATGGATATTGAATGGGCAATACAAAAGAACCAAGTATATATTTTGCAGGCACGCGCAATAACAACCTTAAAAAATAATGATGATGAGAAGCTGGTTCAGGAATATATCAAAGGTACTACATTAACACGCATGATGAAACAAAATATGGCTTTTCAGTTTGAAAAAATGCCGTTTGCTTACCGTGCGCTGGACTTTGATTATATGCTAGCAATTAATGACCAAAAAGCCCGGATATTCGCAGAAGGCGGTATTGTTTTTAATTCAAATCCTGTAATTGATGACGATGGTATTCAGACACTTCCTGAAAATAAAAAAGGTCTTACTCTGCGTATTTTTCATATCTTTACAATCATTCGGATGCTCAAAAATTTTGACTATTGCGCGGAAGTATGTAAAGATTTTATGGCGCAATATGAGCAAGAGCTAGCGCATATTAAAACCTTAGATTTTGAGAATATGACATTAGCCGAATGTACTGCATTTATGGAACACAGTTATGCGCTGACAGAAAAACTTGCATACGATAGATTTAAATATGCCTTATTTCCGTCTTTTCTAATGAGCAAAAAATTCTCCAAAATAATAAAACGTGTAGATACAAACTACTCTGCCTTTGATTTCTATTGGGAACTCAATAATAAAACAGCTGTTGTTACAAACGATATTTCTCGCATGGCGGATACGATACGGAAAAACACAACTCTAACGGAAGCAATACTATCCGGCGAAAGATTCAACACACTGTGTGCCGATTTCCCTGTATTTAAGCAGCTTGCGGATGATTTTATTAAATGCAACGGTTTTAAGTCTGATTACAATTGCTATTGCATCGAAGCAAAAACATTTATCGAAGATCCCGATAGACTTGTCAATATTATACGCCCGTTATTAAATACCTCTGATGTATCGGATCAAAATTCTCATAATAACAACAATAAAAATTATACGGATTTAATGCAGCAATTAAAGCATATTTATGGAAATAAATATCCGCGTCTAGAACAAGACATACAGCACTTCCGGTATTTTCATGTTGTTCGAGAAGAATCGCAGTATTTATGGGAAACACTCTTTTATTATGTTAGGCAGTGTGTAAAGCGGATAAATATTCTGCTCTTAAACAGCGGAAATTATAAACACGGAATTACAAATCTTTTTCACTGTGAATTATTGGAAGTGTTGAAAGCCGGATATATCAGTGATGTTTATAAAGAAAAGATCGCAAGGCGGAATGAAAAATTCCCGCTTGCGGAAAAGGTTTGGGAAGCTTCAAAATTACTGGTGTTCGATTCAACTGGTGATGTACTGAAGGGCGTAAGCGGAAGCCCGGGAACTGTTGTAGGAACGGTGCGCATTATTCGTAGTCCTGAAGAGTTTTATAAGATGCAAAAAGGAGATGTGCTGGTGTGTCATCTCACTGATCCCGAATGGACACCGCTTTTTAAACTTGCAAGCGCTGTCGTTGCAGACACCGGCTCTGCGCTCAGCCATGCAGCAATTGTTGCACGGGAATTTACTATCCCAGCAGTATTGGGTGTCGGTTTTGCCACCGTCAAATTCAAGGACGGTGACCTCATCACCGTTGACGGAAACAAAGGAGAAGTGCGGAGCAGTGCAGACGCATCAGCTACTTTTTAGCTACGCCCGCAGAATATGTGAGTCCGTTCAACCAGAATTTCGCCGCTTTGCGACTCAAATGGTTGCCCTGCCTCACATATTCTGCGTTACTTTATATACTCGCCTGATGCGTCTGCACTGGTTTTGAAAAATAGTGGGAAATTTTATTTAAAATTTCCCACAAAAAGAAGGCAACCGCTCAAAAGATTTTCGATACGTTTGCCTTAAATTACGGAGCTGTTGAGATGGATTCAAAAGAGCAAAGACGGTTTAACATTTTAACAAAACCGATTTTTCCGTTGCTCATTAAAACGGCAATTCCGACAATCATCGGTATGTTGATCAGCGTTATATACAATGTAACCGATACCTTTTTTGTCGGACAATTACACAACAGATCAATGATTGCGGCAATCGGTGTGGTATTCAGTTTTGTCAGTGTTATTCAAGCAATCGGTTTTTGGTACGGCTACGGCAGCGGTAATGCAATGTCTAAAAAAATCGGAGCAAAAGACTATGCAGAAGCGGAAATCATTTCTTCGATAGGTATTGTCATTGCAATCGTAACCGGCATCGTAATCGCAATCGCAGCATATATTTTTGTTGTACCGCTTGCAAAACTCATCGGCGGTAGCGCATCGCAGGACGTACTCACCTTTACCGTGCAGTATTTAAAGATCATTATCATCAGCATTCCGTTCAGTTTATATGCAGTAACGGTGTATAATCAGCTGCGTTTGTGCGGAAATGTACGCGATGGAATGATCGGATTACTTTCCGGAATGCTGAGCAATATGGTGCTGGATCCGCTGCTGATGTTTCCGCTTAACATGGGATTTATCGGCGCCGGATATGCAACACTGATCGGTCAAATAATCGGGTGTATTGTGCTGACGCTCTTAGCAAAACGACACGAGAGTATTTCGTTCAATCTAAAAAAAGTACAATGCAGCAAAGCGCGTGTGTATCATATTCTTGCAGGGGGGCTTCCTAATTTTTCGCGGCAGGCAATTACCGGCGCTGCATTGGTGCTGCTCAATGTTACGGCAGCACGCTACGGCGAAAGTATGATCGCTGCTTTAACAATAAGTTCAAAAATTGTTGCAGTGGCTTTTATGATTATGATCGGTTGGGGGCAAGGCTTTCAGCCGATTTGTGCAATGAATTACGGCGCTCAACAATATGCGCGAGTAAAAAAAGCCTTTATTACTACCGTCGCCGTGGGAACACTTTTTTTAACAGCTGCCTCAATAATTTTATATATCTTTGCCGACCACTGGATGCAGCTGATGTCAACCGATGAGGAAGTAGTGTCTACCGGAGTTTCGATACTCAGGATGCAATGTTTTTCGCTTCCGCTGTTAGGCGTTTTTGCCGTCAGCAGTATGTTCATGCAGAATATCGGCAATTATTTTTCAGCGCTCCTGATATCAATTTCACGGCAGGGTTTCTTTTATGTACCGCTCCTATACCTTCTGCCTGCCGTATACGGGAAAACCGGTATCTACCTGCTGCAGCCGGTCTCCGATGTTTTATCGTTCCTGTTTGCCGTTGCGGTGGTGTGTAGGTGGTATGGGAAAAATGCGAACGATTTACAAGTAAAAAAAGGCAGCAAAAGATGAGAATATAATTAAGCGTTTTTTATGACTAATCTGTAAGTAGCTAATGAAAACCTATACTTCAATTATTTGCATAAGTGTATTTATACATAATGAAGGTAAAAGTCCAATTGGGTTTATAGGAAGTATAATAGATCAATCTTAAAAACAATGACAAGAGTTGAAGGTTTTATCTTTCCGCAGCAATCTGTGTACCATGTCCGGGCTCGGGTTTGTAGATATCGGTAGATTCCGTTTCGATAGTATAGGTTTTTGCCAGCCGGGTAAAAGAGGAAGAAGGGCTTATCTGCATTGAGGGAATAAAAAGATGTTTCCATGGTTTGCCTTTATGTGCCGCGATCCATTCGGAAACGGTTTTGCAGTAGCGGACTGCCCTGTTTTTCTTTGCAATGACATCGGGTGTGTCCTGTTTGTCTTCTCCTTTTACTTCAATCAAATAAATGCAAGAAGATGTTTCTGCTACAAAATCGGGTTCGTAATGCTTGCCTCCGTTGTATTGCAGGTTGAATTCTTTTTTTGCAGGACGAAGCCATTTTTGAACCGTCTGATCTTGTTCCATGATACGGGCGAGAATGAGTTCCGGTTTGCTGTCAAACTTTGCTTCCTCGAATACTCCTTTTTTTATACCGGTAAATACAACCGATTGTATGTCTTTGTCATAAGAATCAAAGAAACGGGAAGCGGTCGAGTAGTTGTAGGCTTGTTCAAGATTATAGGGCTGCACTAACGAAACTTTTTCTTCAAGGAAAGCTTCTTCACAATAAAAATGCTTCATAAGCTGTGAGTGAATTTTATCGGCAATATCTTTTTTATTCATCATTGCGATATTTCTCATACCGTTTTCGGAATATTTATTTCTGTAATGAGAACAAACTTGAATAACCAGCTTTTGTAACAGTGCTGCAGAACGCCGATAATCAATTTCAGATTTTTCGCATAGGCAGTTCATAATCTCTGCAAGCGGGTTGTAAGCCTCAAAGTCAATGGCGGAACCTTTGATATGAAGCCTGTCCCCCTGATCTTCCAAATTTTGTATAAGGATATCTTCACCCGTTACCGTATGATTAAAGGGTTCAAGGTCAAGATCAAAATCCGCAAAATGGTATTCCGGTAAGCCCGAATCGGTAATGGTAATATGCGGAATAGGTATGTATTTTGAAGAAAGTGTTTCGCAATAGTCGGAAACGGTTTCGCTAATCCACGAAGCAAGCGGATCGGCATTCTCTGTATAGATTGCACTTAAATCTTTATCCGATGAAAGTTCCTTTTTAATGGTCTGTGTAATTTCCGTTTTTTGGCCACTTGAGAAACTCAACTTTATGTCCGTACCGGTTTGCCGGCGAATATATGTCCCTACCGTTTTTTGTATGAGTGTTCGGGTATCTTTGAACAATGCAGCATGTGCTTCGTTTTTCTGCATTCCGGTTATCCGATAGGCTTTTTCCAATTCCGCATCTTCATCGAATTGAAGGGATACTTGAGTGTACCTAAGATTTTCCTGAGTAATGTCTTCCGCCTTTATGATATTTTCGGCTTTAAATATGGAATCGCCTTTTTGCGCTTCTTCTAAAAGTTCGGCAAATTTATCGTGAGCGGTAAGCATTACCATGTCAATTTCTTTATTGCCTGTCCGCTCGCCGTAGGGAAGGCGTAAACCGCGGCCGACCATTTGTTCCCTTAAGATTTTTGAAGCTGCTTGCCGCAAAGGAACTATTGTATAGAGGTTATTAACGTCCCAGCCTTCTTTGAGCATATTTACATGAATAACAATTTCAATCGGATTTTCGTATTTTTCGACCTCAAGCAAAAGCTTCATGTTCTCTTCGCTTTCGCTGCCTCTTTGATTTGAATGTACTGTAATGATTTTTCCCTTGTAAGCTCCGTCCTTAAAAGAATCCGAACTGAGGTAGTTTTGCACCTTTTCGGCATGGGCTGTATCTTTACAGACAATAAGCATGAAAGGTTTTACTTTCCGCTTACCGGTGTTTTGGGCATACTGTTCAAGTTTCAGTTTTGCCCGTTCATGACAGAGAATACCGTCATTGAGCATAACCTTGTCAATTTCTTCTTCTCCGAAATTGAAAAATTGAATATCCTGACGGGTTACTGCAAAGGGGGTACGAGTGTAGCCGTCTGCAATCGCTTTTGAAAGCGGATATTCATACACAACATTTTTAAAGTTGATCTGCTTTGTTCCCGATTTTGTGTAAGGTGTCACCGTAAGCTCCAAGCCTAAAATCGGCTTAAGTTCATTCAGCGATTGTACACCTCTTTCTGCCCGATAGTGGTGAGACTCGTCCATTATCAATACAAGGTCGTTCATAGAAGCAAGACTTCCAAAAAAAGAGGTACCAAGATATTCGGAAAGGCTCCGCATTTTTGCCCGCTCTTTGTTGAATTTATCTATGTTAAAAATAAAGATGCGGATATCGGAGTCGAAGAGTTCAAGATTTTTATAGCGGTAGTCTTCATCGGCAATGATGACCGGAGTAGAAGAAAAACAGCCGAGTCCTTTTAAAACATATTTTTCGCTATGAGGCATTCCAAGGTCTTGTTTTAATTTTGAGTAGATGGTGGTATTGGGAGCCGTTACAAAAAGGTTTTTGATACCGTAGTTTGTATAAAGATAGGCAATGAAGGCTCCCATCAAACGGGTTTTACCGACTCCCGTTGCAAGAGCAAAGGTAAGCGAAATAAAATCACGCTCAAAATCGCTGCAGGTAGGATAGCTGTTATGTACCGCTTTGAGGGCAGCTTGTTTATTGCTTTGTTTATCGGGTTTTACCGAATCGACTATTTTTGCAAGTATTTCAAGAGATTCTTTTTGAGGTTTTCTGAGGCTCATTATTCCTGCAATGTAGTCAGTCGTGTATTCGGGAAAACGCTTAAGCATAGGTCTGTTCCTTTTCTTCCTCGTTTTCAGTATGTAACGAAATCCATTTTTTGATTTTCTCACGAGTGATATTGCCTGATGCAATTCCTAAGCCTAAATCTACTAATTTGTTTTGAGTATATCTTATGGAATAGTCAATATTAGTGCAGTGCCTAAATACCCCAAATGTATTTAAGCAGCACTTTTTTTAGCTGCTGTTTTTCTGTATACCAGTGGAGGTAAGCCATTGGGATTTACCGTCGTTACACGCTTGGTGTTGTAATAAGCAAACGTGTATCTCCAGACGATCGTCTTGACTTCCTCAACAGTGAGTTTTGTCGTATCAAGCTGATACAGCTTTTCTTTTTTCAGCGTCGCAAACCAACTTTCCATTCGCGCATTATCCCAGCATTTCCCAACTCCGCTCATACTCTGGACAGCGTGCAGCTGTCCGAGCGTCTTTTTGTATTCGCTACTCGTATATTGGCTTCCGCAATCGCTATGAATTATCGCTCTGCTTTTTATATCAAAGTTTTTGTATGCCTCCGTTATCGTTTTTATGCATAGTTCCTTTTTCATGTTTGTGTCCATTACAAGAGAAATGATCTCTCCATTATAACAGTCAAAAAGCGGCGACACATACAGTTTTCCGTCTTTGCACAGTATCTGCGTTATATCCGTCAGCAATTTTCTCAACGGCTCTTGTGCACTAAAGTCTTGCTTGATGATATTCTGCGGCCTCATCGCCTTTTTGTCGGCTTTTGTAAGACCGTCAGGGCTTCTTCTGTCTTCATGCAGCAGATTTCCTCGTGCCATCGCGCGTCTTACCGTTGACAATGAACGCTTAATGCCCCGTTGTTCAAGTGCTATCTGCATACGCCTGTCCCCATAGTTCTTGTTTTCTTCATCCTCATCAAGAATCTGATGCATTTGAGCAAGCAGTTTCTGCCATGCTTTCACCTTTTTCCTGTTTCGCTTCCATTTATAAAAACCGCTTTCACTGACCGGAAGAGTCGCGCACAGCATCCGTGCTGAAAACAGCTTCTCAGCAGTACGGTGGTGGATGTAAGCGAAAAGACCATCCTTTTCTATTTCTTCCGGTCTTGAACGAAAAAACCGAGTGCATCCTTGAGTATCTCATTCGCATTTTTAAGCTCGGCTATTTCTTTTTTGAGCCTGCTGTTCTCTTTGTGAATGTCAGCTTCTGTATTTTTTCCTTCTTTGTTTTTCTTTACCCGCTGCTTTCTCCATCCTGCCAATGTTCCATAGTTCACGTTAAGCTGTTCACACGCTTTCTTCACTCCGATATAGTCCGACAGCTTCAATGCCTCGATTTTAAAGTTCTCATCGTACCGTTTCATTGCCTCTCCTCCTCTCTTTTTCGGCAATTTTGGCACTGTACTTTTATTGTATCACTCCATTTTGCGACGCCGCTCATTTTAGGCGGTCATAAATTTCCCATTTTGCCGACACAGGCATATCTGCAAATCACCGGTATGTTCGATTTGAATGGCGGATCATCCCTTTCGTTTTTATTAATAATCCCTGCGCTGTTCGTATTCTTTTTCCAGCAGATGCTTGTTGGACGAAAAAGCTATGTAACCGTTTCGGGTAAGAGTGCAGCGCAATCGAAATTCATTCCGTTGCCGAAGTGGATGAAAATACTTTGCTATTGTATTGCCTTTATCGTAATTATTTTTGTTATCTACTTGTATTTTATTATCCTTGCCGGTTCGTTTGTTAAAGTATGGGGCATCGACAATACGCTGACACTGCAAAATTACCGATACGTTTTTGCAAATGGAAAAAAGGCGCTTTCCGATACGCTGACAATCGCAATTATCTCGACGCTGCTCGGTGCTTTGCTTTCGGTTGTCATCGGTTACATCATTCAGCGGAAGGAATTTCCGGCAAAACGCCTGCTCGATTTTTCTTCGCTGCTTAACTATGCGCTGCCCGGTACAGTCGTCGGTATTGCGTATATTGCGGCATTCAATAAACGTCCGATTTTATTAACCGGTACAATGACAATCCTCGTCGCCGCGTATATTTTCCGCTACTATGCAACAGGTATCCGATCTGTTATCGCATCGCTGCAGCAGATTGATCCTAGCCTCGAAGAAGCATCCGCGAGTCTCGGTGCGGGAGCCGTGCGTACATTTACACATGTAACGATTCCGCTTATCATCCCGGCGATACTTACGGGCATGCGCTACCTCTTTATCCATTGTATGACAGCGATCAGTGCAACGATATTCCTTGTTTCGGCGCGCTGGACACTTTTGACGACACGCATCCTCGAAAGCATGACGGAACTGCAATTTCCGCAAGCCTCTGCATTTTCGATCGTGCTCATTATCATCGTCTTTGCTGCCGATGCACTTATCGCACTGTGCATGAAATTATACTCGATGCAGTTTACAAAAGAAGCGAAGCAAAAATTATAAACGGATTTACACGGAGAATATTATGGCAGATATATCACTTGTTTTAAAAGATGTTACAAAAACATTTCCCGAACGGCACGGCGGCATTTTCAATGCAGTTGATAAGGTCAATATCGAAGTCGCGAAAGGAGAGATGGTTACGTTTTTGGGGCCGTCAGGTTGCGGTAAAACGACGACATTGCGCATGATAGCGGGGTTTGTCAGCCCGACAAGCGGCAGCATCACTATTGCAGGCAAAGACATGACGAGTGTACCGGTAAATGAACGCGCGATCGGATTCGTGTTTCAAAACTACGCGCTTTTCCCGCATATGACGATTTACAAAAATGTCGGATACGGATTGAAAGCTCGCGGCGAAAAAGACGCGGACATCCATGATAAAATCATCAATGCATTGAAACTTGTCGGGTTAAGCGGAGACGAAAACCGTTACCCCAATCAACTGTCCGGCGGTGAACAGCAGCGCGTTGCCCTTGCCCGCGTCATCGTTATGGAACCGTCACTCTTGTTGATGGACGAACCGCTTTCGAACCTTGACGCAAAACTGAGGATTCACATGCGCACGGAAATTCGCAGAATTCAAAAAGCGCTTGGAACAACATGCTTGTATGTTACGCACGACCAATCGGAAGCGCTCACTGTTTCCGACAGAATCGTTGTTATGAGCCGCGGTAAAGTTGAACAGATCGGAACACCGCTTGAAATATACGGCAGCCCCGCATCGACTTTTGTCGCCGATTTTATCGGTCAAGCGAATATCGTTCCTGCAAAAGTGCAAAAAATCGAAGGAGATATGATTACCGCGTCGATTTCTTCCGTCAATGAAGTAACTGCGAGACGGGGCTGTGCAGACTCTCCAGCGGTGAATGCAGACGTATTTTTTGTTGTCCGTCCCGAAAATATTTCCGTACAGGATAAAGATGCCGGTTCCGTCAAAGCCGTTGTGCAGACTTCTGTTTTCGTCGGCAGTCACGTCGAATACGATCTGTTGTTCAATGAAAAAACAGCTATCAAAGCAAGTGTCGATTTTAAGCCGGATATGAAACTCTACCAAAGCGGAGACATTGTATCACTCGGCTTTGACGAAAAAACAACGCTGTTTTTGGATAGGTAAAAGAAAGCCGGCAAAAGCCATCTTTCTGTCACTCGTAAAATGCTTATAGTCCCTTCCCCTTACCCGCGCCGTACACGGTCAAACCAAGTTTCGGGTTCCTTGTTCCATTCAAGCGCGATAGCGGCTTCTTCGGGGCTTAAATATTTTTCTTTTTGCAAGAGCTCAATTAAAACCGAAAAACGGGAGAGCGATTCAAAAGGGCAGTTTTCGTTTTTAAAGTTGGTATCAGCCTGTGCAAATTGATAAGAAAAAATCGCTTTTAAACTCACCTCTGCGGCTCCGGCTGCACGTAAGGACTTTACCGCGCCGATGCTGCTCTTCCCCGTCGAGATTAAATCTTCGATAAGCGCTATCTTCTTATCTGCAACGGCCGCTCCTTCTATTGTGCTGCCCGTTCCGTGATCTTTCGGCGCGGAACGCACGTAAGCAAGCGGTTTATTCAAGGCATTCGCAATGAAGGCCGCCCACGGAACTCCCGCCGTAGCAACGCCTGCAATCACATCGGTATCGGCAGGAATTAATTGTGTAAAAGCCTCTGTAATGAGAGTGCGCTGTTGAGGCCAACCTAAAAGAGAGCGGTTATCGCAATAGATAGGGCTGCGTATCCCCGAAGCAAAGGTGAAAGGCTCCGCAACGTTAATCTTGACGGCTTTTACCTCAAAGAGCGTGCGGGCAACCGCAATTTCTATTTCTTTTTTATCACAGTGAACAGCATTCATAATTATACTCCTAATCGGGTAAATGCATCAGACCGTTTTCAGTGCCCCCGCAGAATAAGTGAGATCGTTCAACCAGAGTTGAACCTCTTCGCGGTTCAAATGGTTTCCCTACCTCACTTATTCTGCGATTCTGATCTATTCTGTGTGATGCGTTTACCCTTCTCTTGAAAAAACTGTACGAAATTTTATTAAAATTTCGTACAGAAGGAAGCCAACCGCTTAAAACAAATTGTGATGCGGTTGCCCTATGACTGAAATACGAAACGTCCGGCGGGGCGTTCCGGTAAGTCGGCGGTGAAACTGTCGTCGCGGTAGACTATCTTGCCGTTTACAATAGTCATATAATTTTTACCGATAAAGTTCCAGCCCTCAAAAGGCGACCATCCGCATTTCGATGCGATGTCCTTTCGGTCGAGCTGCCAGTGTACCGCGGTGTCGGCAACGGTAATATCGGCATCGGCGCCTTTTGCAAGTACCCCCTTGCGCGTTAATCCGAGTATTGCAGCAGGGTTTTCACTCATCAGTTTTTGGAGCAGCGGCAGCGTGATAGTTCCTTCCGCGGCCGCAGTGAGCATCAGCGCCAGCGAGGTTTCGGCGCCGGGGATGCCGAAAGTCAGCTGTGCCAGTTTCTCATCCAGCGTATGAGGCGCGTGATCGGTGCCGATGGTATCGACATATCCGTCCCGAATGGCCTGCATCAAAAATGCAGTATCGGATTGCTCTTTTAGTTCGGGCTTCATCCGCAACAGCATATCGGCTTCGGCATTCGCGTTCCGCATACCGGCGTGTAAAAAAAGATGATGAGGCGTTACTTCCGCATAGATGGGATGCTGCCGGTTATGTAATTCAGGATTTTGCTTCGCCTTGATGACCGCTCGCATCTCTTCTTCGGAAGAAATATGGCAAATATACAAACCGTTCCCATAGCGGGCATTCAGCTCAATCGCCTTGCCGATCATCTCCGCTTCGGCATGGACAAAGACCAAGCCGCCGGCCTTAAAAATGTCAGCCAGCAGAGCGGTATCTTCAATCAGCATAAGACCGGTGCTCACATTCATAAACACCTTCGTGCTGCGCGCCTGACCGCTGCCGATAACACGCCGGATTTCATCAATATTATTGTTTTTTGAGGCTCCGAAGTGGAAGCCGAAATTAACGGCTGAAACCCGTGCCGCCTGTGCAATTTTTTCCGTAAGTGCCTGAGCCGTTACCGTCGGCGGCTGCGTATTCGGCATATCAAAAAAAGTCGTTATGCCGCCTTTTGCACAGGCGCGCGAGCCGGTATAAAAATCTTCTTTATGAGTAAGCCCCGGATCTCTCATGTGGGTGTGCAGGTCGATAATGCCCGGCATAACGAGGCGGCCTTCCAAGTCAACAACCCCGACGCGACCTTCCAAGTCAATCTCCTGCGAATCCTGTACGGCATCCACCTCTTTTGGATAGTCCTGACCGGACAGCGCCTGTTTGATGATGATGTCATCTATTATACCGCCGTTGATGACAAGATCGATAATTTCGTTGCGGACGGTTTTCCCGTTTTTGAGTATGAGCACCGTTTAGCCCTCCGTTGCCTGCCTAATTTCCTCCAAAACCGCGTGCACCGCCTGAACGGGATCGGGATGTTGGGTAATCGGGCGGCCGACCACCAAATAATCGGCTCCGTTTTTTACCGCTTCGTAGGCAGTCATCACCCGCGCCTGATCTTCTTTGCGGTTTTGAGCATACGACCCGCTTTGGGTAAAGGCTGGGCGGACTCCCGGGCATACGGTAATGAAACTCTTGCCGAAACGCTGTTTAATAGCGGCAGCCTCCTGAGCGGAACAGACAATACCCTGCAAACCGGCATTGCTGACAGCGGCCGCCATCGCTTCGACGGTTGTTTCAACATCGACGGCAGCTCCGTAGAATTGCTGTAAGTCCTGTGCGTTTAAATTGGTTAAGACCGTTACGCCGATGCAAATGCTCCGAGAACCTTTTTCTTTGAGCATCTCGGCGACTGCCCGCATGGTTTTTTCGCTGTTGGAGCAATGCACATTGAACATGAACACGTTTTGCTCCACCGCAAAAAGGCAGGCCTGTACAACAGTGTTGGTAATATCGTGGAACTTTAAATCCAAAAATACTTTTTTGTTTTTCCGTGCAAGTAATCGACAATGGCTCCCTTCGTCCGTAAGAAAATTTCGAGCCCTGCCTTATACACTGTAACACTATCGCCGAGCTGCTCCACGAGGGCGGCTGCTTGGCCGAGTGTGTTATAGTCCAACGCAACAATCAATTTTTCGCGGACAGCGCTGCTGATGGTTCCGCATTGTGTCTTTTCCATATTGTAAAACTCCTCCGGGATGAGGGTATCTCAAAGCTGGTTGCTTTCGAGACTTCCCTACTCTCTTCTTATTGAACAGTACTGCGAACGGCGCCGCGGCGTTTGAGTTTGCTGCGGTATGCAGCGCCTCCGTCGGGATGGCTGCGGCCGACCAAATCCGTAACGGCAGTTTGATGCCTTTCACAATACCATTCAAGACCGTCAAGTATTTCTACCGCAGCGCAAGGATTATTAAAAAGACCGCAGCCGACCGCAACTGCCGAAGCGCCTGCAAGTATAAATTCGATTGCGTCCTCCGCAGTCCGTATACCGCCCATCCCGACAATCGGCAGCGACGTAACCTGCGACACCTGATAGACCATCCTGACCGCGATGGGCTTTACCGCCGGGCCGGACAGTCCGCCGAAAATATTGCCGAGCAGAGGCTTTTGCGTATTGATATCGATTGCCATACCGGAAACCGTGTTAATCAGCGACAAGGCATCCGCGCCTTGAGCCTCCGCGATGCGGGCAAAAACCGTAATGTCGGTAACGTTCGGCGACAGCTTCACGATGAGCGGTTTCCGGCTTGCCGCCCGTACCAGCGAGATCACCCGCTCCGTTTGCGCCGGATCGGTACCGAAAGCCATCCCTCCGTGCTTTACATTCGGACAGGAGATATTGAGCTCTACGGCCGCGACTTCCGCGATGCCGTTCAGCCGGGCGGCAAGTTCCGCATATTCTTCTGCGGTTTTACCGTTAATATTAATAATCAACGGAATGTGCAGCTGCGGAAGGATTTCCGGTAATACCCGCCGCACAAACTCATCATAACCGACATTTTCCAAACCGACGCAGTTGAGCATACCGGACGGCGTTTCTGCAATCCGCACTCCTGCATTACCATCTCGCGGCTCAAGCGTTAACCCTTTCAGTACCGCTGCGCCGAGTATATTCGGATCAAAGAAATCCGCATAGTCGGTACCGTAGCCGAAACAGCCGCTCGCCGTCATTAACGGGTTCGCTAAATGTAAACCTAAAAAATCCAGTGTAAGTTTGCTCATATCATTCTCTCATTTTTACGGCTCATTCTCTCATTGTTACGGTAGCCCGTACGGAAATAAAAGCGAATCAAAAACAGGGCCGTCGGCGCATACTTTTTTAACCCCCGCATCTGTTTGAACCGAACATCCCATACAGGCGCGCACACCGCAAGCCATTCGACGCTCAAGGGAAAGCTGACAGGGTAACTGCGCCGACCGGGAAAAAGCACGTATTTTATTCAGCATCGCAGTTGGCCCGCAGGCATAGATCATCGCAATATCCGCAGAGGAAGCCCCGCTGCTGCGGTGTTTTTCAATATAGGCTGAAAGCGCATCGGGCACAAAGCCGTGGATGCCGAGGCTGCCGTCATCGGTACAAAGGATGAGTTCAATATCCGCAGGCAGGGCAAAAAAATCGATAAGTTCTTGAATATGCCGGTCGCGTCCTCCTGCAAAAAAAACAATGCGCGCTTCCGGCTGCCTGCTGCGAATCGCCCGTATCAGTTGAGGCAGCGGTGCAAGCCCTATACCGCCTCCCGCGATAATATGACAGGAGCCGGCGGAAGGAACCGTAAAGCCGTTCCCCAAGGGGCCTTGAATAGCAAGACTTTCACCGGCACGGTACTGTGTTAATTCTTGTGTGCCGGCGCCTATGGGGCGATATACAAAGCTCAAAGTCCCCTGTTTCTCATCAAATGAATGCAGACTGATGGGGCGGGGTAAAATATGAGATTTATCGCGCAAACTGATCATGTAAAACTGTCCCGCACGGGGAAGCTCGGAGTCTTCCACCTTCCGCGGCAATCGGACAGTGAGACAGTAACAATCGGCTCCCGCATATTCATGGGAAACAATTTCGGTTTTTTCAAAATACTTTTTTCCGCACCGGTGTTCCATTCCGCTTCTCCGCTAATTTAAATTAAGCTTAATGTCGGCGACCGGAATAACCCGTTCACAGTAAAAACACTTGTAGCAGTCTTGTCCATGCGAATGTACTTTTATAAACCGCGACGGTACCGCTTCATTATTTGAAATACATTTAAAATTTTCGCAGTGCATAAACGCTTCAATTTCATCAGGCAGTTCGAGTGGTATTTTCTGTACAACCTTACTGTCTTTAATGATATTGACCGTCGCATGGGGCGCCAACAGCGAAATTTTTTCCAGCTCCGATTTTGTCAATGTTTTATCGGCAATCTTAATCAGGCCTTTTTTATTGTGCGCCTTGCTATGCAAATTAAAACCGACGGTTACCATGTCGGTATACTCTTTTAATTTCAGCATTTTGACGATCGCAAAGGTACGCTCCGGCGGTATATGGTCAATCACTATTCCGTTTTCCAATGCAGTTATCTGTAATTCCATCATTCAACTCCTTCTTGTCGTTCCGTTATTCGTGCGGAGGATTTAATACTCCATCGCTTCTTGAGCTGTTATTGTTCTAGAGAGAGCATCATCATTGCCTGTCTAATCGGGATGCCGTTCCGCGCTTGCTCAAAATAACGCGCATATTTTGTAGTGTCCAAATCCACATCGATTTCATTCACACGCGGCAGCGGATGCAGGATAATCATATCGTCTTTGCACTTCCCTTCTATGTTGCCTCTATTGATGATATAAATGCCTTTCACCTTTTCGTATTCTTCCGGATCGGGGAAGCGTTCGCGCTGAATGCGGGTCATATAAAATACATCGAGTTTATCCAAACAGCCGGTAAAGTTTTCTTCTATATAGTAAGTCACTCCTGCATCATCCAAATCGTCAAGCAGATATTGCGGCATGGCGAGGTTTGACGGAGAAACAAAGTAGATAACCGGATGAAAATGCTTGAGGGCTTTAACCAACGAATGAACGGTACGGCCGTATTTTAAATCGCCGGTAAAAGCAATGTGGAGATTTTCCAAAGTGCCTTTTTCTTTCATAATGGTATACAAATCGAGGAGCGTTTGACTTGGGTGCTGGTTTGAACCGTCGCCGCCGTTTAACACCGGCTTATGCGAAACGGAAGCAGCAAGACGCGCCGCTCCGTCCAGCGGATGACGAATCACAATGATATCCGAATAGGATTCCACCATGCGTATGGTGTCCGAAAAGGATTCTCCTTTTTTAACGGATGAATGTTCCGTATCGAAATAGAGGATATTTGCGCCGAGCCGCATTGCAGCCGACTCAAATGATAGTTTGGTTCTCGTGCTCGGTTCATAAAACATGGTTGCAACAATCTTGCCGTGCATCAGCGAAAGTTTTTCCTCATCAGACATTTTTTCTATTGCTTCCGCTTTTTTCAAAATGTGCAGAATTTCTTCTGCGGTGAAATCATTCATTGAAATGATATCCTTCTTCCCGTTTATCATAGAACCTCCCATAAAAAGTCAAGAAGAAAGTATCAACTTTCGATTGACTTTTTACGCGCGTTCGCAACGAAGTGAGAACGTGCATAAGATATACAAGTTTGCGCTTGAGCAAACTTGAGTAAATAAAAGCCGTGCTATTTGTACGGCTTTTATTTTACACTCCTCAAGCAAAAAAAAAGGATACTGTCTTCATTTAGAAAACAGTATCCTTATCGGTTACGGTAATAATGCTTACCGGCAGTTGAAAGGGTAAACCCCTGCGGATTATACCCCCGAATGGTACACAAGGATTATACTGGTGTTGCCGTAAGCGCTTTATCATCATTGCCTCTTTTAATTTAAATCGTGGGTTTATAACATAAAAAAGAAGGATATGTCAAGTATTGCTAATTTGTGTGATTTTAGTCAGATATGTTTTAAGCTGCTGCGCGCTGATGTACCCATGCCTTTATTTTTTTTATAACTATGTTAAACTGTCGCCCATGAATAGCTTAAGCACTTTTATAGATTTTTTTAAAAATAACGAAATCATATCGGCAAAAATATTTGGTATTATACAATTTGTTTTTATTCTTTCTGTTATCTCTCTCTTTTTTAAAATACTGAATTCTATCGTAAAAAAAATCACGGTAAAAAAATGTTCATTGCAAATACAGCATATAATTGATAAAGGTATCAGATACGCAGGTTTTGCCGTTATGGTGCTGACGGTTTTTCATCGGTTGGGGATAGACATCAGGGCACTCCTTGGTGCTGCGGGAATTGCCGGTGTCGCAATAGGCTTTGCAGCTCAAACTTCAATATCGAATATTATTTCCGGATTATTTGTTATAACCGAACGAGCATTTAGAATAAACGACGTCATTGAAGTTGAAGGAGCTATCGGCACGGTGCAATCGATTAATTTATTGTCGGTTATCCTAAAAACATTTGACAGTCAATACGTCAGAATTCCAAATGAGACGATAATAAAAGCAAACCTGATAAATTATTCTCAGTTTCCGTATAGACGGGTTAAGACGGAATTGGGTGTCGCTTACGGTACTGATTTAAGAAAGCTGGAGCAAATACTTTTATCCGTTGCAAAAAATAATGCATTTATTATTGATGATCCTGCGCCATCAATTCTTTGGACAAGTTTTTCAACTTCAAGTATTGATTTGACTCTTATGGCATGGACAAAAATCGAAGACTTTGTAAATTTACGTAATTCACTGTTTGTCGAAATAGATGAAAGGCTTAAGCAAGAAAATATTGAGATACCTTTCCAACAGCTCGACATTCATATAAAAGGGAACCAAACGATAACAGTACCCGAATGTGAGCAATCGAATTCCCAAAGGCAGAGCATCGAAGTCGTAAACGCTTCGTGCGAATAAATTGTTCCGATTACGCAACAATGAGGTACCGATATGCATAAGATGACGGTAGAAGATGAAGTGCGCTTAGTTGATTCGATGATCGATCTCTATGCAACGGCGCATCGGTATGATTCTTCAAAGTCTGATATGGAAGTTATTGAGGCAGCGGTACCGGACATAGAGTCATTAAAGACATATACACATAAACAAATTGAACAATGCCGATACCGTGGCAAGCATGAAAAACCGTTTTGTAATGTTTGTCCGGTACATTGCTACAAGCCGGAGATGCGTCGGCAAATCCGCGCAGTTATGCGTTACAGCGGCCCGCGTATGTTATTCCGACATCCGATTTTGAGCTTACAACATCTGATCGGCACTATTCGTAGTAAAAAGGAGACAAAGGATACTTAAATGAAAACAACTGAACAAGAACATCTCCCTGTAATGGGTATCGGTCCTGTATGTATTGCAATTATGATTGCGTTCACTGCCGCAGGTATTACCGTGGTAAAATTCGATCTACTGACAAGCGGAAACGTGCGTAGTGCAATCATTGCAATCGTTTTTGTCATTGCCGGAATATTGTGTATTGGAGGCGGCATCGCATTGTGGTGTGCTGCAGTATTCGGTTCCCGTATCGATATTAAGATAAAATCAAATCAGCTTGCAACGGATGGTGTTTACGCCCTCGTGCGTAACCCGATTTATTCCGCTTTTTTATTTATCTGCACCGGCGTGCTGCTATTTTGCCGAAATTGGTATGTATTGATTTTACCGCTACTCTTTTGGTTATACCTCACCGTGTTTATGAAGTTGACGGAAGAAAAATGGCTCACAGAACGCTTCGGCGATGAATATGCAGCATATTGCAAATGGGTTAATCGCTTTATTCCATGGAAAAGACGAAAATAATGTTTAATTGATAATGTGTAATTGGTAATCGGTGCTGCATAATTAAAACGGCTTATATGAAGCACTTAAAGAAGCGATTGTTGTCTACAAGCATCTTTGTTAGATGTTGTTGACAATCTGTTTCTGTTTAGATATATTTTTTCATATTAAACAACTGACGATGCCGTCGATTATTTGATATGGAGGACTATTCTCTATGAATGATACAAAAAAAACGCAGGGGAAAAGCTCTACAAAAGAGCAACAATTCCCGGCAAATGCTACAGAGAAAAATCCGGCACAGAAAAAAAATGCACCGCAGCAGGAACGCAATCCGGCGAAACAGCAAGCCATTAAACGGCTATTAAGCTATGCGGGCAGCAGCAAGAAATTTTTATCGCTGTCGCTGGTGCTTTCCGCTTTAAGCGCACTCGTCAGTTTTGTGCCGTACATTATGGTGTTCTTTGTAATGCGCGATGTGATTTCCGCAGTTGCGGCAAAAGAAGCGGTGAATGCAGCAGCTCTTACACGCTACGGGCTGTGGGCGGTCGGTGCTGCTGCGGCGGGCTTTGTGCTGTATTACGCAGCGCTCATGCTTTCGCACGCGACGGCATTTACCATTCAACAAAACCTTTCGATACGAATGGCGGAAGCGCTGGCGGACCTACCCATCGGCTGGCATATTACGCATGTCAGCGGCAAGGTGCGCAAGGTGTTTGAAAAAAATGTTAATCAGCTTGAAACGCTCATTGCTCATAATATGCCCGACACCGCACAGAACATGGTCTCTCCTTTTGCAATACTTGCGCTTACATTGGTATTCGACTGGCGGCTCGGGCTGATTTCCCTTTTACCGCTTGTGCTTGCGTTTGTTTTACAAGCTACTTTAATGCGGATCAGTACAAACTCCGGTTTTATGCAAAAGTATGAAGACGCGCTTGAGCAAATGAATAACGCGGGTACCGAATATGTACGCGGTATTTCGGTTATCAAAACTTTTAATCAGTCTGTTTACTATTTCAAAAACTTTTACACCTCTATTATGAACTATAAAGAGTTCGTTCTCCAATATTCGATGTCGTGGGAAAACGGCTATTCGATTTTTTTATCGCTTATTAAACTAGGCTTTGTCTTTTTACTTCCGGCAGCGTTATTGATGGCTGGAACGGCAACGCTTGACCCGCACTTTTTTTACAGCTTTGTGTTTTACCTCGCCTTTGCACCGGTTACCTACACGATGCTGATGAAAGTTATGTATGCAAACACGTTTTATCAGCGCTCAAACGATGCGCTCAACCGTATTGAAGATATTTTGCAAGCACCGCTGACCAAGGAACCGGAAATATCCATACTCCCTGAAAAATATGATATTGCATTTAACGACGTAGTATTTTCATATAAGACGGAACCGGCTGCCGCCTCTGCAAAGACCGTGCCGGAAACAGACGGAGGAAACACCGGCAGAGCAGCCCCATCTCCTCAGAACCGAACCGCGGTAAACGGTATCAGTTTGCACATCCCCGAACATTCGCTCACCGCACTGGTCGGTCCCTCAGGCGGCGGCAAAACCACACTGGTCAATTTGCTCGGCCGTTTTTGGGAAATCGATTCCGGCAGTATCAGCATCGGCGGCGTTGACATCCGCGATATAAAAACACAAGACCTGCTGCACACCGTCGGTTTTGTGTTCCAAGAGAATAAGCTTTTTAAGGAAAGCATTTTAGAAAATATCCGCTACGGCAAAAAAGACGCAAGCCGCGAAGAGGTAATGGAAGCGCTCCGCAAAGCCGAGTGTATGGATATTATCGAAAAACTCCCCGCCGGTATCGATACCGTGTACGGCACCAAGGGCACATACGTCTCAGGAGGAGAAGCTCAGCGGCTCGCCATCGCCCGCGCCTTATTACAGGACGCACCTATCATCGTGCTGGATGAAGCAACCGCCTTTGCCGATGCCGAAAACGAATACAAAATCAAAAAGACCTTCGACGTACTGCTCAAAGATAAAACCGTCATCATGATTGCACACCGCCTTTCCTCAGTCGTAAACGCTGATAAAATCTGTGTTATAGACGAAGGCAAAATCGCAGAAGAAGGCACACATAAGGAACTGCTTGCGCGGAAGGGTTTGTACGCAAGTATGTGGGACAATTTCCAAAAAGGTATCGAGTGGAAGGTGTGAAATAATTGATAATGGATAATTTCTGAAAAGGCTCCGGAAGTGCATATATAAATTCTTGATCATGCATATAATTCAATGCTATAATATGCTCGTATGGAGGATTTTTATGAGAACGACGCTTGATCTGTCCGCTCCTTTGCTCGAAGAGGCAATGGCGTTGACAAAAATTCGGACAAAAACAGAGGTTATCACACGTGCGCTTGAAAATTTGATCCAAAAAGAGAAAGTGCAGCAGCTGAAAAACTATTACGGAAAAATTGATTTGGATATCGATTTAGATGCGCTGAGAAAAAGGACATAAGATGGTACTGGTGGATACCTCCGTTTGGATAGAATATTTTAAGGGAACCGGACGGGCAGCTGTGCTTAATGAGCTGATCAATAACAACGCGCTTTGTATCAATAACCTTGTGCTGGCAGAACTGATTCCTTCAATTAATCTGAAAAAAGAATCTAAATTGAAGCGGCTCCTGCTTACGGTTAATCAAATAGATATCGAAATAGACTGGGACAAGATTATCGATATGCAAACTAAAAACCTATTAAACGGTATAAATAAAGTCGGTATTCCCGATCTAATAATTGCTCAAAATGCGATTAATAATGACCTTTTTTTGTTTTCATTTGATAAACATTTCAGCCTGATGAGTGATTTGTTTGGGCTTAAAATGTTTACGGACGGGAAGAGCTCAACATAATTGGTAATTGGTAATGTTTGAAACTTCACCAATTAACCATTACACATTACCAATTGAAATTACCAATTAAATGAAGGAGGAATTATGTTACAAAGATTTTTTGCATTATCCGATGCGGGGACGCGGAATTTACGTTTGTCGATTACGCTCGCGGTTATTATCAACTTATTTATAATGGTTCCGCTGGGACTTTCGCTGTATGTGCTGCAGTATTTTTTGGCGCGCATTATGCAGCAAGGTTTTCAAGCCCCGAATGTATGGGCGGTAGTAGCAGCCGGAGCGGCGTTTATAGCCGTGCTGTTTATCCTCGAAAAATTAAAGTACGGCAGGACGTATAACGGCGCGTATGAAGAAGCGGCAAACGTGCGTATTTCGCTTGCAGAGTCGCTTCGGAAGCTCCCGCTGTCGTATTTCGGCAGGCAGGATTTATCGTATTTAACCTCAACGCTTTTAAACGATGTTACAACGATTGAACAAGCGTTTTCAAATGTCGTGCCGGAAATGTTCGGCGGTATTATTTCGATTTTAATTGCGGCGGCTCTTTTAGCGTTTTTGGATTGGCGGATGACTATTGCATTGTTTGTTTGCGCCTTTGCAGGATTTTTTATTGTTGTCGGTTGCCGGAAGCTGTCGGAAAAAAAGATGAAAAGCGTCATCGTACGGAAGGATGGAATATACGATTCGCTGCAGCAGATGATAGACAATATCAAGGTGTTGAAATCTTCTGATAAAAAAGCTTTGTATGTGCAAAAGCTCAAAGACGATATTACCGAAACAACGCACGCTGCGCTCAAATCGGAAGCTGCAATCGGCGCGCTTATGTTCGGTGTGGCCGCGTTAATCCGGTTCGGCTTTCCGCTCGTCATTTCTTACGGAGCGTACTTGCTGTCGCAGGGGAAAATCGAACTGTTGACATATATCATTTTTTTATTGGTCTCATGCCGTATCTTCGATCCGTTGACGACGGTGTTTATGCTGCTCGCCGAATTCTTTTATACACTGATTGCTGTTGAGCGGAAGCAGGCGATTGTCAATTATCCCAAACAGACGGGCAGTGAAAGTTTTAAGCCAAACGGCTACGACATTTGCTACAATAATGTGTCGTTTTCGTATAATGAACCGAGCAGCAAAGGTCTGAGTAACATCGGCGGAAGCGCTGCCGATAATTCAAATAATGCAGGCACCGCCGCAAACGATGGCGGAGAAAACACGGTAAGCGGAATCAGCTTTACTGCAAAGCAGGGCGAAATTACCGCGCTCGTGGGACACTCCGGCTGCGGAAAATCCACCATTGCGCGATTGGCTGCGCGCTTTTGGGATGCGTCATCGGGTACGGTTAGCATCGGCGGCGTCGATGTTTCCACGGTAGAACCGGAAACCCTGCTCAGTGCATTTTCGATTGTGTTTCAGGATGTCGTGCTCTTTAATGACACGGTGTACAACAATATTTTAATCGGCAACCGGAATGCAACAAAAGAACAGGTGCTCGCCGCCGCAAAAGCCGCGCAGTGCGAATCGTTTATCGAAAAACTGCCGCAGGGCTACGATACGGAAATCGGCGAAAACGGCTATACCCTTTCCGGCGGAGAACGCCAACGGCTTTCCATCGCCCGCGCTCTCCTCAAGGACGCACCGATCATCCTCTTGGACGAAGCAACCGCCGCCCTCGATCCGGAAAACGAAACGCTTATCCAGCACGCCATCGGTACACTTATAAAAGGTAAAACCGTTATCGTCATCGCTCACCGCCTCCGCACCGTAGAAAACGCCGATAAGATTATCGTGCTCAACAAAGGCACCATTGCCGAAACAGGCACCCACACAGAGCTGATGGAAAAAGACGGTATTTACCGTGAGATGTATCGGCTGCAGAGAGAAAGCGACCAGTGGTCGGCGTAAATAGAAGGGCATCTACTTCGTTGCTTAGTAAAAATTAATCCTCAACGTATCAAAGATACGCCACCGGTTAATTTTTACACGCGCCTCGTATCTGCTCCCTCTATTTACGCCGACGGATATTTCAGAACCGCCACGGACGGCGGTGGTTCTAGTCTGTAGCGTATTTGCTTTGCAAACACGTAGGTACGAAATGTACATGGATGTACATTTCGTACCGTGCCTGCGGGTGTTTTTTGCACGCTCCTAGCATCTGCTCCACCTATTTGCAAGTTGAGGGGATTACTCGCTCTTCTCTGTCCAGCATGAATCAGAACACGAATTGCATAAACGCCCCGTTTCAACTATACTTATTTTATTATGATAGAAATGAAACGGACAGTTACCTGCGGAGAGCTGCAAAAAAGCGACGCCGGTAAAACAGTAGTATTAAACGGATGGGTGCACCGCAAGCGCGACCACGGCGGTATCTCTTTTATAAACTTACGCGACCGCTACGGGCTGACACAGGTGGTTGTCGATGACGATGCAAGTGCTGAGCTGAAGGAAACCGCAGCCGGTTTGAAGATGGAGTATTGTATTGCCGTTGAAGGTATGGTGCGGGAACGTCCCGATTCCATGGTCAATACCGAAATGACAACCGGACATATCGAGGTGAAGGCGCAGCGCATTGTCGTGCTGTCGAAAAGCGCTGTACTGCCCTTCCAGATTGACGAAAAAACCAACGCCAACGAAGACCTCCGGCTCAAGTACCGCTACCTTGACCTGCGTTCCCAGACAATGCAGGATCACCTGATACTGCGCTCAAAGGTTACATTCGCCGTGCGGGAGTTTCTCACAGCAAGAAACTTCTTGGAAATTGAAACGCCGACCTTTATTAAATCGACGCCGGAGGGCGCGCGCGACTATTTGGTGCCCTCCCGCCTCTATCCGGGCAAGTTCTATGCGCTGCCGCAGTCCCCGCAGCTGTACAAGCAGATACTGATGGTCT
This sequence comes from Treponema sp. OMZ 838, assembly GCF_000775995.1. Taxonomy (NCBI): domain Bacteria; kingdom Pseudomonadati; phylum Spirochaetota; class Spirochaetia; order Treponematales; family Treponemataceae; genus Treponema; species Treponema sp. OMZ 838. Next base: position 561,190 of record NZ_CP009227.1, read on the forward strand.
CCGGCTTTGACCGCTATTTTCAGATTGCCCGCTGCTACCGTGATGAAGACGCGCGCGGCGACCGCCAGCCTGAGTTCACCCAAATCGATATTGAAATGAGCTTTGTTTCCCGTGATGACGTGCTCGATGTTACCGAAAATATGTTCCGCACGGTGTTCAAAAAGACGATCGATGCGGATTTGGCGCAATCCTTCCCGCGGATCAGCTATGACGATGCCATCGACCTGTACGGCACGGACAAACCCGATATCCGCTTTGAGATGAAGATGCAGGATGCCGCATGGATGGCTGAATGCACCGAGTTTGCTGTGTTCAAAGATGCAGTCGCCGCCGGAGGAGCTGTCAAGGCGCTTGTAGTGAAAGGACAGGCACAAAACTACAGCCGCAAAAAGATTGAAGAGCTTGAAGCTGCGGCAAAAATCTACAAGGCAAAGGGGCTTGCATGGACAAAAGTTGCAGGCGGCGCATTCGAAGGCGGTATTGCCAAATACTGTGCCGGTGCCGAGGCTCAAATATGCAAAAAGCTGAACGCTCAAGACGGCGACCTTCTCCTCTTTGTTGCTGATGCAAAATATAAAACCGCCTGCACCGCGCTCGGCGCCGTCAGAAGCAAGCTCGGTAAGGATTTAAATCTGCTCGATCCAAAAGTATTCGCCTTTTTGTGGGTTATCGACTTCCCGCTCTTTGAATGGAATGAAGATGAACAAAAATGGGATCCCGCACACCATATGTTCTCCGCGCCGCAGGAACGCTACCTTGATACATTGGAGCAAAACCCCGGCGAGGTAAAGGGAGACCTGTACGACCTTGTACTCAATGGCTACGAAGTCGCTTCCGGCTCAATCAGAATCCACAATCCGGAGCTGCAAAAACGGATATTCAACATTGTCGGCTTTAACCCCGCCGATGCGGAAAAGAAGTTCGGCTTTTTAACGGAAGCGTTCAAATACGGAGCGCCGCCCCACGGAGGTATTGCACCCGGTCTTGACCGCATCGTAATGCTGATGGCAGGCGAAACCTCAATTAAAGAAGTGATCGCCTTCCCCAAAAACACCTTTGCCGTCAGCCCCATGGACGAAAGCCCCAGCGAGGTTGACGAAAAGCAGCTTGCCGAACTGCACTTGAGCATTCGGGAATAAGCAGTGGACATCGAAGCGCTTGAATTCCGTGCGGCTTGTTTGCAGGCCGCGCGGAATTTTTTTATTACACATGGATATCTGGAGCTGGACACTCCGGCGCTTGCTCCGGCGCTCATCCCCGAAAGCTGTCTCGAAGTGTTCCGCACAGAATACCTCAAACCCTTTAAGACCGGCGAAGAAGCGGCAGTCCCGCTCTTTCTTGTCCCCTCCCCGGAAGTATTCATCAAGCCGGTTATTGCCGCGCACGGCCGCTCGGTGTTTCAGCTTTCCAAATGTTACCGCAACTGCGAATCAGTCGGGCATATTCACAACCCCGAATTTACCATGCTGGAATACTACACCATGCAGGCGAATTACCGCGATTCCGTCACGCTTACCGAAGCTTTTCTACAGACTATGGCGCAGGCAGTTGCGGGACTGCCGCTTGCCGCCCCCGAATTGGGTGCGGTGCTTTCCAAACCGTTTTTGCAGCTGACTATGGACGAAGCCTTTAAACGATTCGCCGGTTTTTCCCTTGCCGAAGCGGAAACACCGGAGCTTGCCTTTCATGCGGAACAGCTCGGCCTCGGCGACAGGGCGCAATATGAAGACTGGGCGTGGGATGATTTATACGAGCTGCTCTTGGTGCACTGCATCGAACCGCAGCTTCCGCCCGATGTGCCGGTTGCGCTGCTGGACTATCCCGCCCGGGTACCCTGCCTTGCACAGGAACGGTCGGAACAGCGTACAGCCGCGGACGGACGGACATATATATGGAAGACAAAAGAGCGGTGGGAAGTGTATGTACGCGGAGTAGAGCTCGCAAACTGCTATACCGAAGCGCGGGATGCGGGAGAAATCAACCGCTCTTTTACGGACGAGACTGCGATCAAAAATGCAACGGCGCGGGTTCCGCATCCCGTACCGGAGAACTTCGGCGGGATCTGCGCCCGTATGCCCCCATGTTCGGGCGTCGCGATGGGTTTTGACCGCTTAATCATGCTGCTCGGCGGCAAAAAAACGCTCGAACCGTTTTTATACGATGGATTTTCTCGTCTATGATACACCTACAATACATGGGGCAGCTCTAAAAACTCACTTAGAACTTGTTTAGAGGGATTCCATACTGCTTTTGCAGTTTGTACATACCGATTCCGGATTTGGAACGACATCCACGCCCTCAACCGCGGCGGTCTCGGCGTTCAAAAGCCCTATAAACAGGATGTGATTTTCTTAGGCCTATTTAGTGAAGATAGGCCTAATCTGTCTGCTGATGATGTGTTCAAGCGAGTATTATGGTAGAAAGATACAGTTGTTTGGAGAGGTACAGCTTAGATTGAAAGCGCATAGTTTCTATGATATTATGAGGAAAGATCGAAAAGGTGTTATGTGGACTGCCCAGTGGGCAGCTATTATGGAGAAAAGAATGGCATTTGATTTCAAGAAAGAATATCGGGAATTTTATCTTCCCAAAAATCAACCGGAAATTGTAACAGTTCCAAAAATGAATTATATTGCAGTTAGGGGAAAAGGAAATCCAAATGAAGCAGGCGGCGCTTATCAGCGGGCAGTTGGAGTATTATATGCGGTAGCGTATACTCTAAAAATGAGTTACAAGACTGATTATAAAATTAACGAATTTTTTGAATATGTTGTTCCTCCGTTGGAAGGTTTTTGATGGCAGGCCGGGATTGACGGCGTAGACTATTCAGACAAATCAAGCTTCAATTGGATTTCGGTAATTCGTATTCCAGATTTTGTTACAAAAAAAGATTTTGATTGGGCTGTAAAGACTGCTGCTGAAAAGAAAAAAATCGATTGCTCCTCTGCGGAATTTCTATCGATTGAAGAAGGCTTGTGCGTTCAGATAATGCATAACGGTTCTTATGACGATGAACCGGCAAGCGTAAAAATTATGGATGATTTCATTCGATCAAATGGATATGAAAACGATATGACGGAAAAACGTTTGCACCATGAAATTTATCTTTCAGACCCCAGAAAAAGTTCTCCGGAAAAATGGAAAACGGTCATCAGACATCCGATAAAAAAAGCATAATTTTGTGAAAAATTGTTTGAAATATGGTATAATGAAAGTTGGAGGTGCGATATGTCAGATACCGCCTACGCAGATTTTACGGAACAAGTGCTTTCTCTTTCCTATGAACAGACAATTATTTTAATGGGGAAAATGCTCGAGTCTTTGAAAACAAAACGGAATGAAGAAAATTATACCGAAATGGAAAATGATATTGCCCGAAGTTCAATGAACACTATGTGGGAGGAATTAAAAAATGACACATGGTGAGATATGGACAATTGATTTTGGGCAACCGGTAGGCAGCTTGCCGTCAAAAATACGTCCTGCCGTCATAATGCAAAATGATTTGCTTGGAATAAAAGATCTGAATACAGTTGTGGTAATTCCTTTTACTTCGAATCTAAACCGAGCAGATTTTGAGCCTAATATTCTTATTGAAAAAGAGGAAACTGGGCTTTCGAAAGATTCGGTCGCAGTAATTCATCTTATTGGTGCGGTAAATAAATTTTGCCTTGAAAAGAAGGTGTCAAGACTTTCCGAAGAAAATTATCAGAAGCTTGTGGAAGCTGTGGTAAAATTGGTTGCAAATGAGTAAAAAATCACATAACAAGTAGCTCAAAGCCGACAAACGGGACAAGCCCGTTTGCGGTTTAGCTACATAGTTAGGTTGATGCCTTCGGCGCAATAAGAAGAAAAGGCAAGGAGTATGTATGCCAAAAGGAAGTAAAAAGGAAATATTGCTGTGTATTGTATTTTGGGCTTCTTTTATATTAGCTTTTATTGTAATGATTGTCATGGGACTACGTGGATCAAAATCATCGAATTATGAAATAATTATAAGTAATGTTTTATTATTTCTTTTTACTACAGTTGGTTCTGTTATTTCTGGTTATTTATTTAATAAAAGTTTATCTACAGAAAAAATAGACACAATTGCTGAAAGATCTTGTGAAAAAATGGTTAATCTTTCTCTAGAACTGCAAAATTTACGAACTTATTTGTTAAGTACAGAAGAGGCACTTGAGGATGAATTGAAGGATTCTGATGTTATTCAAGCTGTTTATCGACAAAGAATATTAGCAGCGGCGGATAGAGTGAATTCATTAAGTTCTTCAAATGACACTTTTAGAAGTGATTGGCTTGGTGTTGTTTCTGATAGTTGTAAACAAAATCTTGAGATTAAATTTAATACTATAAAAGAAGTTGTTTTTGAAACCAATGATAGCCGTCAAACACCTAATACAAAGTATGATATTCATAATGAAAAAAATAATCTGCTTAAGCAACAGATGTTAATGCAAATATTACCTTCAAGTAGAATGTCTGTGATAAGGTCTGTAATAACAAATTATACTATTGACGAAAGAAGTGAAAATTATCAGAAAGGAACTATGGAAATAAGAGTTTTAAGAGAAACAAAAATTGCAACTGGAACATGTAAGTTAATACCTCCGTTTGATGATATACCTCAGACAACTGTAAAACTAATTTCAAGCCCCCATGAATATATTTCCGAGAAAATGCCATATCATATTGGAAATGGAACAACTTATGATTTTCATATAAATTTCACATCGAAAGATAAATCTCTGTCAATTCCAATTGGTCGTTATATCTTTGAATATGAAGTAACCCCAAGAGACTCCTAACACCCGCTTCAACCTGACATTTGTTTTGTCATAAAAATTGCTTTTCGTGCCTTTGCCACACTGCAACTTTTCACGCCAATTTTTGCCGTTGGCAAAAACCACAAATGCGGTTTAAAACAAAGTTATGCTAATACTCAACTTTTGTGTTTTATAAAAAATGAAGAAGACTAGTAATAATGATAAAAATAGCGGTTGGGAAATACTTTGTTATTTACTAATTGTATTTTTTTATTTTTAGCATGTAAGAATTATTATAATCTTTCACACTTGGAAAAATTTGGAATCATTGAAACCGCAATTATAAAATCATATTCAATAAAAAGCCATATAGAGGGAAGTGGAACATATTATCATGTAAAAATTGAATATAGTTTGCTTGGTGAAAATTTAAAACAAATTTGTTCTTTTGATTTCAAGCCAAGTGAAGAATACTATGAAAATAAAAGAATACAAATTATTCACGATTCTAAAAATGATTTCAAACTTCCAATAGCTGAAAAAGAAGCGTATAAAAGAAATGAAATAAATGGAAATTTTATCCGTGCAATGGGAGGTTTATTTATTATATTATTAGCAAGATGTGTTAATTACATATTCGAAAAAAACCGTAATCGAAACAAAAGAATAAAAAAACTTATAAAAAAGAAACCTGAATTAAAAGAGAAGTATAGAAAAGAAGAATGTATAAAAAATATAATCATTTTAATCTTGTTAGTACCTTTTCTGTTAATTCACTGTCTAATTGAATGGATAAGAGAAAGGTTTGATAGCAAAAAAAGAAATAAATAATGGCAGTCTGCTATACACCGATACGTTTTACAACTTAACTGTATGTTAGATGAACGTACTATCGTACGAATTATCAATTCAGGAGTTATAAAGCATGAATGAAAAAAAATGAACTAAAGAAAAAATCGGATATTGATTTATGGATCATTTTTATATCAACAATGCTTGTTATTATTTTATACAATAGTTTTTCATCAATAATTAGAACTATAACAAAGAATGCATGGGGATGTGTATTTATTTTCATTATATTTTGGAATGCTTATTAAACAATTTATTTGATATAACACCCGCTGGGGCGCTGTAATGGGATAATAGATGAGAAAAATCTTTTTTAGCAAGTTTTAGTTGCTGAACATAAGCCGAACTTTAAGATTCAGTTTAAAAAGCTTTTTCACATCACATACTCACCGATTTTTATAAAATATTTTGTGTTGACAAATCGATAAAATAGTATGTATAGTATAGATGTATATAATATGTAAATGGGATGAAAATAAAACTCTGAAACTATAAGGTTAGGTCGACAAGCCAATCACTTGCGGAAAATTTATAGGAGTTCTTAAATGAAAAGGAATACATTTGTTGTGCTACTAGTCTGTCTATTGACAATATCAGTAGCAGTTGGATTTGCAAGTTGTGAAGTAAAAGAAGAACCCTGTCTGCAATGCCGTGGAACTGGAAAATGCTCACACTGCGATGGGACTAGACAAGATTACGATACGCATTATTATAATCATAATTGTGTTGCGTGTAAAGGTTCTGGAAAGTGTCATAGATGTAAAGGAACCGGAATATATAAATATTAGAGATATTTATTTTGACACGAATTTTTTTAACGCTGCTATTTTAGGCAATGTATTATTTATGTCTTTATTACACAATATAGGAACTGATAATGAAGTTAACAGAAAGTTTAAGAAACGATTTTATAGCTTCTCTGAATAGATTATCCAATTCAATAAATAAGATTATTGATGAAGAATATTATGATTACTTTCAAATATCTGAAATCCATAGAACGTATATAGAATATTGTAAAGCCTTAAAATCAGTTGAGCTTTTTTCAGATATTCCCGTGAATTTTGATATAAAATTACCAAAGTTATTTATAAAATTAAATTGGGTAGGAAAAGCCACTATAACAGATTATTTTTTATTTGGAAAATATACACAAAGGAATTATCGATTCGAAAAAAAAGCAAAGGCAATGCTTGAAGATATAAAAATAAATCTGCAATTAATATATGTCTATCTGAAAAATAACAATGTAATTCAAAACCAAAATAACAGTTATATCAATGAATTAAGGGGATAAAATAATGAGAAAAAATATTATTATTTCTATTATATATCTTTGTTTCTTTTCATTTGCATATGCTTCCGAATCTTATGAAAAAGAATATATAAATAAGCCTGTAAATAATAATACCCAGTATACCGGGCGGGTAAAAATAACTCAGGGAAATAAACAATATCATAATATCTGGGAAATAAAATCAAATTCCGTAAAATGTAAAAATCAAACAACCATTATTAAATGTACCGAAAAACGAAAGTATATACCGATTTTAAAAACACTCAGAAAGATGATTATACACAATACCTTATACATCCTAATTGCGAATTTCTTGCAAGCGGAAAAGTTGATGGTCAATGGGTCTATATAAAACTTTTAGAAGGAGACTGGCGGTGGATTTCGGTAAATAACATACAGTTTATCACAGGTTCACTAAAAGAATTACCTGAGTTGAAATTTCAAAAATCTTATAGCGATGAATTTACGACTATCGTATTTTATGAAAATGCTATTCATATATGTGCGACAGATGATTTTGATACGGATGTATTAAATAATAACATAAGCGGACTTTTTCCTTTAAAGAAAGATGTAGAATATCAATTAGATTATATCAACTTTAATAATAAAAAATATCTAATGCTTGCAAATGATAATCTTATATCATTAATAAATGATTATAACAAAGAAATTTACTATGGCGTTGATGGAATCAGCGTACTAAGAAAGGAATTATTTGGATTTTCTATGCCACATATTTTTTCCGCCTCCAGTGAGTTAAAAGAAAAGAACACTTTATATTCTGCAAAAAATCTTGATAATCAAGATGGCAATGCGCCTTGGGTTGAAGCTGTAAAGGGAGACGGAATCGGTGAGTATATACATATACAGTACGATCAGATTCAGGCGCTTATTATTTCAAATGGATATGTACATTTTAATAAACCGGATCTTTATGAAAATAATAATCGTGTTAAACTTTTTGATGTCTATAATCAGGATGGCAAAAAAATTCAAGAAATTGAACTTAAAGATACGCCGAATCCTCAGATTTTTAAAATTGCAGAAAAATGTCAGTCTATAAAACTGGTAATTAAAGAAGTTTATAAAGGAACCAAATGGGAGGACACCTGTATAAATTACATTAAGATTATTCCTGATTTTTGTTCTTTAGATGGATTTATTTTAAATAATTAAAATACCGGATTCATTTATGATTAACAGAAAGTCTTGGCAAAAAATGAAAAAGATTTTACGAATATGCATAATAGGGGTATCGATCATGAGTTTATTTTCTTGCTTTAACAGTAGAAATAAAGAAGAAGTATTTTGGACTTGGTTTAAGAAAAATTCATCGCGGTTGTTTCATTTTGAAAATGAACAAGAAGAAATATTTAATGAGCTTGCTTTTCAGCTTGGAAAAATAAATCAAGACTTAACTTTTGAATTTGGTCCTATACAAAACGGTAAAAGAGAATTTATAATAAGTGCCGGCGGAATAAAAGCTTCATTTCCGGCGGTTGAAAAACTATACTCGGCAAAACCGGAGATCGCTGAATGGGAGTTTATTAAATTCCGACCCCGACGTGATACAATACATACAGTTCAATTCCATGAAAAGAAGATTGAGCCGAAAGAAATCAGATTCCTTTTATTTAATGATGATGAAAAAGATAAAATTGGAATATTACTTTTTCTGAATGGATATAATGAATCCGAAAGCACAATTTATTATCAAATTGCATATCTATTTCTAGATCACATAATCGGTGAGTATGATGTTGAAACTTATATAGGTTCAATAGAGATACAAGGTTTTGACAGTAAATATTTCAATCAATCTATTCAAATCGATAATCTTGCTATGATGTTTGATGGGGAGAAGATAAAATTACAGCCCACCTCACCATAAGATAGAATAGCTCTTACTTTTTGACATTTCTCCGATTTCGCTATATACTGAAAGCTCATGAATGATAGAGGCTCTTTAAAGAAAGAAAGTCTATCGATATTCTATACTTATTATCAATAAACAGGAGTTTTTTCATGGTTATTTTGACATTGAACTGCGGCAGTTCTTCGGTAAAGTATCAGGTGTATGATTGGGACAACAAAAGTGTCCTTGCATCGGGTGTTGTAGAACGGGTAACTCAGCCCGGCAGCGTTATTACCCACGAGGCAAAGGGAAAAGACAAGTATGTGCTGGAAAGCCCCTGTCCCACCCATACCCATGCGGTTGAACTCATTATCAAGACCCTAACGGATTCGTCCGTAGGTGTTATCACCGACATGAATGTGATTAAGGCTGTCGGCCACCGCGTAACCCACGGCGGAGATAAATTTATCAAGTCGGTTATCGTAACCCCCGAAATCATCAACACATTCCGCGAAGTGCAGGATTTAGGACCGCTGCACAATCCCGCCAATATTATGGGTATCGAAGCTGCTCAGAAAGTACTGCCGAATGTTCCGCACTGTGCGGTTATCGACACGGCGTGGCATCAGACGATGCCCGAAACAAGCTTTATGTACGCCATTCCCCACGAATGGTACGAAAAATATTCCGCCCGCCGTTACGGCTTCCACGGCACCAGCTTTCTCTACACGGCAAAGCGAGCTGCCGTCATCCTCGGGAAAAAGCCGGAGGATACCAATATCGTCATCGCGCATATCGGGAACGGCGCTTCGATGTGCTGCGTCAAGCAGGGCAAGTGCTTCGATACCTCGATGGGACTGACCCCATTGGAAGGCTTGGTCATGGGTACCCGATCCGGCGACTGCGATCCCGCCCTTCCCTTCTATATTATGCGGAAAACCGGCATGACACCGGCGGAAATGGATACTGCCTTGAACAAAAAATCAGGACTTTTCGGCGTTACCGGACAATATGTTGACCGCCGCGATGTTTCTAAGGCGATGGAAGAAGGCGATAAACGGGCACGGCTTGCCTTTAATATGGAAGTATATCGCTTGCAAAAATACTTCGGCGCCTATATCGCCGCGCTTGGTCAAAAACCGGATGCAATTGTCTTCACCGCCGGCGTTGGAGAATTCGGCTTCGACACCCGGCTCGCCGTCTGCGAAGGCTTAACTCACCTCGGTATCAAGATTGACCCCAAGAAGAATGCACTTGCCCGTACCCGCAACGCGGAAACCTGCATCAGCGCTGATGACTCGCCGGTAAAGATATTCGTTATCCCCACCGACGAAGAACTCGTTATGACGGAAGACGCATATGCATTGATGAAGGGAACCTACGACGTGCATACCAAGTTCACCTATTCATTCCAGTCGCCCGACTATGTCAACAAAGCTCGCGCGGAAGGCCTAAAAAAAGACCTCGAAAAGAAACCGGAACTTGCAAACATCGTCGTAAAGATTCCCGGCGCACGGTAAAAATAGACATCCTTGTCCATGTTTAACTACAAGTTCATTGGGCAAACACGCTATTGATTAGAACTACCGGCTGCCATCGTGATTTTGCATAGCCAGCGCTTTTGCAAATAATCTCTCCGTCAGCCTTTTGAAATAGACGGTGTAGATACAAGGCGCGAGCAATTTTTATTCGTGCGGAGGGTTTAATGCCCCGATGCTTTGCGTCGGGGTTATTGATTTCAGAAAAAGCCAACCGCATCAGACAAGTAAATAAACAGCGCAAAATAAGTGAGGCTAGGCGACCATTTGAGCCGCAATGCGGCGAAATTCTGGTTGAATAGCCTCACTTATTTTGCGGGGATACACACAGCAGCCTGATACGGTTGGCTTTTGGAGATTTGTATGTACATAAAAAAATTGATAGGCACTCAATGCTATCTTTCGCCACTCAATATCGAAGATGCCGAACAATATACCGTTTGGCTGAACGATATGGAAGTGACCGAAAATCTGCAATTAGTTTCATCGATTATTCCTGTCGATGGAGAAAGGGAGCTTCTAAAAAAACTCGCTCAAGATCACAATTACGGTATCATCGACAAAAAGACTAATGAGCTGATCGGCAATGTCGGCTTTATCGACATCAATCACCTTCACCGGACGGCGGAAATCGGTATCTTCATCGGCAATAAGAGCTATTGGGGTAAGGGATACGGGCGAGAAGCACTGTCGCTGCTGCTGGATTACGCTTTTAAAAAGCTTAACCTGCATAATATTCTGTTACGAGTATATGACTTTAATCGGCGTGCCGTTGCCTGCTACGAAAAGGTCGGCTTTAAAAAAATCGGAGAAATCCGCGACGGTTTAATCCGAAATATGGAATACCACAATATCATCCTGATGGATATTCTACCCGCAGATTTTTACGAAACAAATCCTCAGTATAAGTAAGCGGTTTTCAGTATGTGCTTCCGTTTTCATGCAAAGACGAGCCGTTTCATTTGTATAAGCAGAGCGCCGCGCTATTTCTCTGCCGCACCCGATGTAAGCGGTAAACCGCGGTCAAGAAAAATCTGCTTTGCAACTGCATACTCTTCAGCCGAAAGCGGCGGCACGCCTTCCAGCGGATAGACCTTGCCGAGTTCTTTCCATTTAAATACACCGAGTGTGTGGTAGGCAAGAAGATCAACTTTTTCCACATTCGGCAGCGGCTTAATAAAGTCGGCTAGCTTTTCTAATAGCGCTGTATTATATGTAATGCCCGGTACAATCACATGCCGCAGCCACACCGGTTTATTAATAGAAGTAAGATAATCCAAAAAGGCTAAAACACGGGAAAGCGGCGCTCCGGTCAGCTCCTGATGCTGCTCTTCATCAATCGATTTTATATCGAGCAGAACAAGATCGGTGTACTCCAAAGCCGCCTTTACTTTATCGTTTAGAAAATAGCCGGATGTATCCACCGCCGTATGCAGTGAATCTTTTTTGCACAGTTCAAAGAGATTTTTTACATATTCAGGCTGTCCGAGCGGCTCCCCGCCGGTTACCGTAACACCGCCTGCAAAAAGGTAGTAGTGCTTGTACCGTCTGATCCGCTCAAACGTCTCCTCAGCAGTATCCAGAATACGAGCATCCTTTCGCTCCCACGTATCGCAATTATGACAATACTTGCAGCGCATCGGACACCCTTGCAGAAATACCACAAACCGCAATCCCGGCCCATCTACCGTCCCAAATGTTTCATACGAATGAATATATGCCATAGAAACTGTTGTATAAAATCCTTTTGCCGTAAGCCTGTTGAACAGTGTACTTCCGTGTACACTGTTCAACGACAAGTTTTTCTAGCGAAAAACTTGCTGCTATTTAGAACCACGCCCATCCTTGGGCGTTCTGATACGTTGCGCATTTATTGCAGAAGCGGCACGGATGCCGCTCGTATTAACCAGCAGCGATGTTTCGGCTTTGCCGAAATTCGCCATTAAAAGTGTACACGGATGTACACTTTTAATGATACGACGCAGTAGATGCTCCCCTATCCGTAAGCCTTTTGAAATAGACGATGCAGATGCTAGGAGCGTACAAAAAACACCCGCAGGCCTACTTGTTGTACGTCGAGGACTGTTTTTTGTTAAGCGACAACGCAGATGCCCCCTATCCGTAAGCCTTTTGAAATAGACGATGCAGATACAAGGAATACGGTAAAAAAGTACCGCAGGCGTATCTTTGATACGTTGAGGACACTTTTTTACCGTATGACGCCGTAGATGCGTCGTATATTTCAAAAGGACTGGTTGATGGTACGCGAAAGCACATCCAACTGCTGCTCTCGCGTCAGCTTCACGAAGTTTACCGCATAACCGGAAACGCGGATGGTCAACTGCGGATATTTTTCGGGATTTTCCATTGCATCTTCCAACAGCGCCCTGTCGAACACGTTGACATTCAGGTGCTGTCCGCCTTCCGGAGTAAAGTAACCCCTCAGCAGATAGGTCAAATTATCTACACGGTTATTTGTTTCTTTACCCAACGCATTCGGCGCGATTGCAAAGGTGTACGAAATACCGTCACCGATATCTTCAAACGGCAGCTTGGCAACTGAAGCAAGCGAAGCAATCGCTCCGTTGGTGTCGCGCCCGTTCATCGGGTTTGCGCCCGGAGAGAACGGTTCATACGCACAGCGTCCGCACGGTGTTGCACCGGTTTTCTTTCCATATACGACGTTCGAGGTAATCGTCAATACCGACTGCGTTGCTTTTGCATGGCGGTAGGTTTCGTGGCGGCGCAGGTAGTTCATAAACTTACGTGCAACCATAACCGCAAGCTGATCCGTCGCATCATTGTCGTTACCGTAGGGAACATATTCGCCTTCACGTTTAAAATCAACCGCGAGCCCGTCCTCATTGCGGATAACCTTTACCTTGGTGTCGCGGATTGCTGCAAGCGAATCTGCAACAATTGCAAGGCCTGCAATACCGGTAGCCTGAATGCGTTCAACATCCGCATCGTGCAAGGCAAGCTCAAACGCTTCGTATGAATATTTGTCGTGCATATAGTGAATGATTTTCAGCGCATTCATATACACACCGGCAAGCCATTTCATCATCTGCTCGAACCGTTCCATCACCTCGTCATAGTCGAGATATTCCGATGTGATCGGGCTGAACATCGGTGCTACTTGTACGCCGGACTTTTCATCACGTCCACCGTTGATGGCATACAGCAAACACTTGGGCAGGTTTGCTCGTGCACCGAACAGCTGCATTTGCTTACCGATCTTCATCGGAGAAACACAACACGCGATACCGTAATCATCACCGAAGTCGGGGCGCATCAGATCATCATTTTCATATTGAATGGAAGAAGTCTGAATTGAAACCTTTGCACAGAATTTATTCCAATTTTCCGGCGCATGGTTAGACCACAGCACGGTCATGTTCGGTTCCGGAGCCGGGCCCAGGTTGTACAGTGTGTGCAGATAGCGGAACGAAGTTTTGGTAACAAGCGGACGTCCGTCAACGCCCATACCGCCGAGCGCTTCGGTAACCCACGTGGGGTCTCCGGAGAACAGCTCATTGTATTCCGGCGTGCGGAGGAAGCGGATAATGCGCAGCTTAATAATAAACTGATCGATAAGCTCTTGTGCTTCCATTTCGGTGAGCTTTCCTTCTGCGATATCCCGTTCGATAAAGATATCCAAGAACGTGGAGGTACGCCCAATCGACATGGCCGCTCCGTCTTGATCTTTTGTAGCGGCAAGGAATGCAAAGTATACCCACTGTACCGCCTCCCGCGCATTTTCAGCAGGACGCTTTACATCAAAGCCGTAGCTTTCGCACATCCGGACAAAGGCCTCCAGCGCTTTTATTTGGTCGCTGATTTCTTCGCGGTAGCGGATATCCGATTCGCTTAATTCATTTACATCAAGCTGCTGCATCGCTTCTTTGCGTTCCTGTATCAAGTTGTCAACGCCGTACAGTGCGACACGGCGGTAGTCTCCGATAATACGTCCCCGTCCGTAGGCATCGGGCAAACCGGTGATAATGCCCGACTTGCGCACTGCACGCATCTCATCGGTATAGACGGAAAAAACGCCGTCGTTATGCGTCTTCCGGTACTTGGTAAAGATTTCTTTGGTGAGCGGGTCAAGTTCATATCCGTAGGCTTTCAGCGCATTCTCGACAACGTGCCAACCACCCTTAACGTAGATACCGCGTTTGAGCGGAACATCCGTCTGCAAACCGACAATAACTTCATCATCTTTTAAGATGTACCCTGCACCGTAAGCATCGATCCCTTGAGGCTTTTTGGTTTCAGCGTCATATACGCCCCGTTTTGTCTCTTCTTTAAACATTTCCGTGAGTTTATTCCACACACGCAATGTTTTCTCCGTAGCAGGAGTCAAAAAGCCGTCATCTCCCGTATAGGGAGTATAGTTATTTTGGATGAAGTCGCGTACATCGATACCGGTGCGCCAACAATCACCCTTAAATGAAGAAAAATAGTCAGACCACTTATTCATGGTGTAACTCCTTATGTTGTGATATCCCTTACTTCAAACTATGAGTTTTGTTGCAAGGAGCTTACATATTAGAGAAAAAAATATATTAAAGCAAGCACTTTATAGCAAAAAATAATAAAACGCTTGCAAAAAGTACCGGAACTGCATAGAATACCGGAGTAACTTCAGCAGCCACAATAAGGCTGCCTCGTTATCCGTCGAGTTTCGGCAAAGCTGAAACATCGCTTATTAAACATGTGCGCTTTCCGCGCACTAATTCAACAGTTTCCAAAATGCACATTTTATTCAACTGTTGAATTTTAAGGAATGCTATGCTTGACTATCGATTTATCAAAAATAATTTGGAAGCGGTTAAACAAAATATTATTAACCGCGCTATGCATGCCGATGCAGAGGCTGCCGTCCGCCTCTTTGACGAACGGACTGAGATGGTAACTGCGCTGCAAGGGTTACAGGCAAAACGGAATGAAAACTCTCTTGCAATGAAGAAAGCAAAGGATGCTGCAGAGCGTAACGCGCTTATCGAAACCGGTAAGGCGATTAAAGCTGAAATTGCGGCTGCAGAAACAGCATTAAAAGAAAAAGAAGCGGCACTTGATGCTGCAATGATGCAGATTCCGAACATGGCGCACCCTGATGCTCCTGTCGGCAAAGAAGATACGGAAAACTGCGAAGTAAAACAGGTTGGTACCGTTCCTCAGTTTGATTTTGAGCCGAAAGACCATGTCCAGCTTGCGGAAGCACTCGATTTAATCGACTTTGATGCCGCAACAAAGGTTTCCGGCGTAAAATTCTACTATCTTAAAAATGAAGCGGTATTCCTGGAGCAAGCGCTGGTATTGTACGGTCTGAATATCCTTCGCAAACACGGCTTTACTCCGTTTATTACCCCGGATGTCGCAAAAGAAGAAATTCTCCGTGGTATCGGCTTTAATCCGCGCGGAAGCGAGTCAAATGTCTATACTATAGAAGATGAAGGCACCTGCCTTGTCGCCACGGCGGAAATTACCCTCGGCGGATATCACTCGGACGAAATACTTGAAAAAGCAAAGCTCCCGTTGATGTATTGCGGCCTTTCGCACTGCTTCCGGCGCGAAGCGGGAGCGGCAGGTCAGTTCTCTAAGGGACTGTACCGTGTGCATCAGTTCACCAAGTTGGAGATGTTCGTATACTGCACCCCCGAAGAATCCGATGCAATCCACGAAAAACTCCGCCTTATCGAAGAGGAAATCTTCACCGGTTTAGGCATTGCGTTCCGCGTTGTCGATACCTGCACCGGCGACCTCGGTGCTCCCGCCTACCGTAAATGGGACCTGGAAGCATGGATGCCCGGACGCAACGGCGGGGAATGGGGAGAAGTTACCTCTACCTCGAACTGTACCGACTATCAGGCACGCCGCCTCAATGTACGGTTTAAAGACGATGACGGAAAAAATAAATACGTGCACATGCTGAACGGTACGGCAATTGCCGTATCCCGCGCGCTTGTCGCTATTATCGAAAACTACCAGCAGAAGGACGGCAGTATCAAAATCCCTGAAGCGCTGGTTCCCTATTGCGGTTTTGATGTCATCAAAAAGAGATAAGGCTGTCAAAAATAATGCTTGCATAACCCTGTAAATATTTATATAATAGAGGGCAATTTACTAAATTTCTGGAGTATTTATGAGCGGAGTAAGTATCGCGTTATTGGTATTTTTCATTATAGTTGCATTTTTGATTGTCGGACTGGTATTATTACAGAATGAAGAAGGCGACAGCTTAGGTGGCCTTTTTTCAGGCGGATCGAATTCGGCGTTTGGTTCGCGTTCCGGTAACGTACTGACAAGAGCAACCTATACACTGATAACGCTCTTTTTTGTTGTTACGTTTTTCCTTGCATGGCTGAATAAAAGCCCCGGTGACTCCGGTTTGCAGCAGGATGCTCAAATTCAGCAAGCGGAAACGGCAACCGAATGGTGGAAAGAGACATCATCCGATGCTAATGGAGCCGGCAATACGGAGAATACCGAAACGGCGCCTCAATCTTCCGAGGAAACTGCTGCCGAAAATACATCTCATTAAGCAGTACCCTCGTATTTAATAACTGTTGCTTGAAATATGCATTCAAATAAGTTGCAGCGAGATGAATATATCGCTATTTCATTCTAGGATTATTCCTCTATAGAAGGGGTGTACGAGCAGGCATGAAATATTTTATTACATTCGTTAGCATACTTTTTTTAATGGCCGGTCTGGTATTTTGTACGGATTTAACACCGCTCTCATTTTATACCGAACCGGCTTTATTCCCCTTTAATGCAGTAGTAGGTATTGTAGAAGACAGTCATGAGTGTCTGTACTTTGCTACCCATTCGGGACTCATTAAATATAACGGAATTACCACCCAAAAATATGAGCATCTCCCTTTTGATAATACGACCATGCGTTCAAGTCAGATTCAAACCATGTATATGGACACTGATGATGTGCTGTGGCTCGGTACCTATAACGGATTAGAGCGTTTCGATATCAAAAGCGGCACGATCAATCATTTTCCTGTCAGCGATGATGTGATTACAGCGATTTTCCGCGATTCAAAACGGCACCTATGGGTAGGAACGATCAATGGATTATACTTTTGCCGTGACGGAAGCTGTAAAAACTTTATTCCTTTTAATAACCATCAATATAATTCTTTTATCGGGAACAATACCATCAGATCAATCAGCGAAGATTCCCGCGGCATCATCTACGCCTCAACGTATGACGGGGTATGGCAATACAATGAATCGGAAGGGTCTTTTGAACCGTGCAGTCTTATACCTGAAGGATGCCCCGGAAAAAACGGTGTTGTATACCACTTCATAGAAGATACCAACGGCGTATACTGGCTTTCCGTCTGGGGTGTAGGGCTTGTCCGTATTACGCCCGGCAAAAACAGTTATGAAGTATATTCGCTGCCGGATGCACGGATATATACGCTCTATAATAATTTTATCACCAATGAGTACATTGCCGCAGGAACGTGGGGCGGCGGTATATACATCATCAATAAAAGAACAAAGGAAGTCATTCCATATAAAGCCAATCCGAATATGGTGGGGTCTTTAACCAATAATGTCATATATTCATTCTTTATCAATAAATATAATATGTTGTTTGTCGGAACGGCGGATGCGCTAAACATAGCAGATTTAAGCCGCCAGTCGGGCGACATCGCAGTACCGCTCTATACCGAAACTGCCGGAAACAACAAGAAATTATCGCATCTTGATGACACTATTGCCTGTTTAGCCTCCAGTGATAACTGCATTTGGGCGGCTTCAAATAATATCCTTGTACGCTATAACTTTAATGAGCGTGAGCCGGAAGAGTTTCCGGTCACAATGGGGAAAAATGAGGTGAACGGCGCGATCATTTATTCCATCAGCGTTGTAAACGATACGAAAGCCTGGATCGGTACCAACAAAGGTTTATTTTTCTTTGATTCAACTACTGCTTCATTTACGCCTATTTCATTATATAACAACAGAATATCCGATACCTCAAGTTTTTTAGTACACTCTCTCTATCAAGATTCAGATGATACTCTCTGGATAGGCACGTATGGTGCAGGTCTTATCCATTTTTCCCCAGAAAACGGTATTCTAGAGCAGTATCGTCATTCCGATGCCCCGCGCTCGTTAAGTAACGACATTGTCTTTTTTATCAATCGGGACAGCCGCGGTACACTGTGGATTGGAACAAATAAAGGCTTATGCCGGTACATTCCCGAAACAGAGGATTTTACTTCATATTTATATAATGTAAATAAACCGACGGGAATTTCCTCCAACCGTGTCGATTCTTTTTGCGAAGATTTGGAGGGGACACTATGGTTTGGTACAAACGATGGCGGTATCTGCCGCTTTGACCCCAAAACAGAACTCTTCCATACCTATACAAAGGATGTCGGCCTCTCCTCCAATCAGATCATCGGCATAACCGATGCGGATGACGGCTTTTTATGGATAGCGGGACTCAAATATTTAAATTTATTCGATATAGCACACGAAACAGCCCAAGCATATAATATCGCCAACATACGCCAATATGGTTATTTTTCCTGCCCCCCTATCGCTTTAAAAAATAAAGGATTATTTTTCTTTGGTACCGATAAGGGAATATTAAAGATATCTCAAGAAAAGCTCTATGCCTTCCGGCTTCAATTTGTACCTATTAAAATACGGGCACTTACCGCAGACGGACAACCGGTTAATCTTTATACAAAAAAACAGCCGCTCACATTCGACTACAAAACCAATGATATTAAAATTTCATTTGCAGCGCCCTACTCTTCCCGGCACAAAAAGCCGGTTTACGCATATAAATTAACCGGTATTGATAAAGACTGGATCGTTTCATCAGACCGAAACTATGTACGATATACACACTTACCACCCGGATCGTATACGTTCTCAGTAAAAAATGCAGCCGAGGGGAAGAATATCGTACACGACAGTATCTCGTTCACGATACGGCAAAGTTTCCTTATCTCCCCCGTTATGATTTGGTTTTATATCGTAGTAGTCTCGATTATGGTTTTCTTAGCCTACAAAATCCATAAGCTCTATTGGTTGCAGCGGTATGCAGATCTGCTTGAAGAAAAACAGCTGGTATTGATACAAGACAACTTTACTCTTAAAGAGCTTTCCCTGCTCGATCACTTAACCGGAATAGGCAACCGTCGGTATATCGATATGCTCGGCTTAAAAATATGGCAAATGGCGATGGAGCATAAGACATCGATAGCAGTCATGATGTTCGATATCGACTTCTTTAAAAATTATAACGACCGCTTCGGTCATCAGGCAGGTGATGAACTGCTGCATTTAATCGGCGCTGATTTAAAAAAGCGCATTAGAACGGAAACAGACTTAATAGGTCGATACGGCGGTGAAGAATTTTTGATTGTAATGTATAATTTGCTTCCCGAAAAAGCGATGCATATTGCGGAAGGAATCCGAAAAACGATAGCAACAATGCATGAGCGGCACGCTAAAGAGATGGTAGGAGAAGCAACTATCAGTATCGGAGTTTTTGCAGGAGAACCTACCGAAAAAGACACCTTTGAACACATGATCCATAAAGCGGACTGTGCGCTCTACCGTGCAAAACAGACCGGAAGAAATAAAGTGGTATTTTACGACACAACAATGGAACAGCTAATCAGCTGTAACTAATGTACCGGTTAATTTTAAAATAGATTTATCGGCACTTCTCAATAGTAACAAGGAGCAGCGCGTGCTTAACACTATGCGAAATATCGGCATTATGGCGCATATCGATGCCGGAAAAACAACAACAACCGAACGTATTCTTTTTTATACCGGAAAAATTCACCGTATCGGAGAAATTGATGACGGAGCGGCGGCAATGGACTGGATGCAGCAGGAACAAGATCGGGGTATCACCATTCAAAGTGCTGCAACGACAACCTATTGGCGTGATCATCAAATCAATATTATCGACACACCCGGACACGTTGACTTTACCGCCGAGGTAGAACGCTCACTGCGCGTACTCGACGGCGCGGTTGCCGTACTCTGTGCGGTAGGCTGGGTGCAACCGCAGACGGAAACGGTGTGGCGGCAGGCGGATCACTACCACGTACCGCGCATCTGTTTTGTAAACAAGATGGATAGAATCGGCGCCGATTTTTTTGCGGCGATGGAGGATGTCAAAGAGAAATTCGGCTGCACGGTAATGCCGCTTGAAATTCCCATCGGCAGTGCAGAAAGTTTTGAAGGCGTTATCGACCTTATAACAATGGAAGAAATCCGCTGGGATGCGGAAACCGAAGGGGAAAAATTCACCCGCAGCCCGCTTTCCGACCAATACCGTGCGGAGGCGGAAAAATACCGCGAAAAAATGCTGGATGTTGTTTCCGCCTACTCCGATACGGTAACGGAGTTGATGCTTGAAGGAGAACCCATTCCGGCAGACTTGATTAAAAAAGAAATCCGTACCGCGGTACTCAAACGGCAGTATATTCCGTTTTTGTGCGGATCTTCACGGCGCAATACCGGTATTCAGCCGCTCATCGATGCTATCGTAGACTATCTCCCTGCTCCCGATGAAGTTGCACCTGCCGAAGGAATTCAGCTGAAAAAAGAAACGCCTGTTTCCGTTCCCTGCAAAAGCGACGGCGTGCCGCTCGGCTTGGTCTTTAAGATTCAATATGACCGAGAAGCGGGCGCGCTCTGTTATGTCCGCATGTATTCGGGAAAAATAAAGGCAGGCGATCAGGTATATAATGTTGGCAAGAAAAAACGTGAGCGGATCGGCCGTATCCTGCGGATGCACTCCAATAAGTCCGAACCGATGGACAGCGTGGAAGCGGGCGATATTGCCGTATTTGTCGGGCTCAAATTGGCACAAACGGGCGACACACTCGGCAGTGAGGGAATGCCGATACTCCTTGAATCCATGCAGTTCCCCGAACCGGTTATCTCCGTAGCAATCGAACCGAAAAGTCTTTCGGAAAGTGATAAACTCAAAGAAACACTCGCGATTCTATCACGGGAAGATCCTACCTTTATAAGCCGTGAGGATGCGGAAACGGGACAGCTCATTATCTCAGGTATGGGCGAGCTGCATTTGGATGTTCTTACAACCCGTATGCTGCAGGATTTTAAGGTGGAAGCCCGTATCGGCAAGCCGCAGGTAACCTACCGCGAATCCGTTACACAAACGGTAGAACACACCGAGCGGTTCAGCAAGGTGCTCGCCGGCAAAGAACAGACAGCACAGCTCACACTCCGTATCGAACCGCTTGAACGAGGTTCGGGAAACAGCTTTAAGAACACGGTTAAGGTTTCTACGGGAGGCACTCCGCAGGCGCATTCCCTGCCTGAAGATATTGTCGAGGCGGTGGAACACGCGATTCGCGGCGCCTTTAATTCGGGTATTCAATACGGCTATCCGTGCGTAGACATCGGCGTAACCCTCATCGATGCCCAATACGACGAGCTGACTGCGACAACCTTCGCGTTTGAAGCCGCCGCTGCGATGGGCTTTGACGAGGCGTGCCAAAAAGCCGCCCCCGAACTGCTTGAGCCGGTAATGAATGTCGATATCCTCTGTCCTAAGGAATTTGTCGGAGATGCGATGAGTCAGATGACGCAGCGCGGCGGCATGGTACTCGGCATGGATTCAAAGCCGAATATCGATGTTGTTCATGCACAAGCGCCGATGGCGAAACTCTTCGGCTTTTCCACCGATTTACGTTCCGTTACGCAGGGCCGCGCCTCTTTTACGATGAGCTTTAGCCATTTTGAAATTAAAAAAGGCGGTCTCGGCAGCTAATCGCATAGCCGGTAAGTTAACCGGCAAAACAGGTGCCGACATCCCACGCGGCACGAATCATCGGGTGGTCTTCCGGTACTTTTTTAACCTTATCGGCGACCTTACTGAGCGGTACGGCAGTGATAACACCCTGTTGCAGAGCTGTCATAACCCCGTATCGTTCCTCCGCGGCGAACTCGGCAGCAGCAGCGCCGAAGCGCGTCGCCAATATACGGTCATAACCTGAAGGAGTACCGCCGCGCTGTAAATAGCCGAGCACCGTCACCCGTGCATCGGCGCCGGTAGCCGCTTCTATCTCCCCTGCAACCCGATAGCCGATTGAACCGACCATAGATTTACGCGCTTCCTTTAAAGCTTTTTTGTTCATATCCTTTTCGCTAAACGATACGGCGCCTTCAGCGACTGCAACAACTGAAAAGTTTTTTCCTTTTCTACGGCGTTCCTGTAAGTGCTCGGCTATTGCTTCAATCCGATAGGGGATTTCCGGGATGATAATGACATCGCTGCCGCCGGCAATACCCGCGTAGAGCGCAAGCCATCCCGCCTTATGCCCCATAATTTCTATCACCATAATACGGTTATGACTTGCCGCCGTCGTATGCAGCCGGTCGATCGCATCCGTTGCAATATCAAGCGCGGTGTGGAAGCCGAAGCTCATATCATTATGCACAATATCGTTGTCGATGGTTTTCGGAATACCGATGATGTTCAGCCCTTCATCTACGAGCATATCGGCAGTAGTCTGCGACCCATTACCGCCAAGAACGGCAAGACAGTCTAAACGTAAGTCTTTGTAGTTTTTTTTGATACAGTCCACCGCCCCGCTGCCGTCCGCATTACGCCAGCCGCGGTCTTTAAACGGTTTTTCACGGGAAGCACCCAAGATCGTCCCCCCGCGCGCGAGGATGCCGGAAAGATCTTGCTCCGTCAATATATGGTACTTATTTTCGATGAGTCCGCGGTATCCTTGCTCAATACCGACCACTTCCATTCCGTAACGGTTCATCGCTGTCCGAGCTAAAGCTCTGATAGCAGCGTTTAATCCGGGAGCATCGCCCCCCGATGTTAAAATGCCGAGGCGTTTATGTGTAGTCATATAAAGAGAATACCCTGCTTTCCCCGCTTATGCAAGCGAAAAAATCCGGGCAAACGCATCAGATTGTTTTTTAACAGCCCCGCAGAATAATTGGGGCTGCTCAACCTTTCCTTTTGAAAACAGGCGGTGTGGAATTACACTGGTAACAAACGGAAAGTTTCAGTATACTGAAAAAATGAGTGAATTGATACAACCGAAAGTTCTTAAAGGGTTTAGAGATTTTTTGCCGCGCGATGAAATACGGCGGGCTCTTTTAATCGAAACCGTTACTAATGTATTTAGAAATGCAGGGTTTGTGCCCATCGACACCCCTGCTTTGGAATATTCCGAAGTGCTATTGCGCAAAAGCAATGGGGAAACCGAAAAGCAAGTATTCCGTTTTAACGATAACGGCGGCCGGGACATTGCGCTTCGTTTTGACCTGACCGTTCCCTTTGCCCGCTTTATTGCGGAGCACTACAGCGAATTATATTTTCCGTTTAAGCGATATCATATTGCAAAAGTCTGGCGCGGCGAAAAACCGCAGGCGGGGCGTTACCGCGAATTTATTCAATGTGATTTTGACAGCGTCGGTTCGGACTGTGCCTATACCGATTTTGAGATCCTAAAAGTTATGTATAGTGCTCTCAAAGCGCTCGGCGTTACAAACTTCCGTATTCATATTTCGCACCGCGGCATATTCAATCGGTTTTTGGACAGGCTGGATCTAAAGGATAAAAGCGAAGACATTCTCCGCATTGTCGATAAATTGGCAAAAATCGGCAAAGAGGAGGTAATCGAACAACTCGCGGAAATTGCCGGAGCTGAAAAGGCTGAAAAAATCGTGCAATACAGCAGCGGCCTTTCAGCAGGCAGCGATTTTGAAACAATCCTTGCGCACATAGAAGCGCTTGCAGGAGGCGCCGCCCCCGATACTGGCCGGTTGCGGGACGTATATCAGCTCCTATACGACGCAGGTATCGCGGACAGCTTCATACTTGACCCCTCCATTACACGCGGTCTTGACTACTACACCGGCATTGTGTACGAAACCTTTTTAACCGACCTTCCGCAGCTCGGCTCGGTTTGTTCCGGCGGCCGCTACGACAATTTAACGGGACTCTACATGAAGGATACGGTGAGCGGGGTCGGCGCTTCGATCGGACTTGACCGTCTCCTCGCAGGATTGGAGCAGCTCGGTATCGGATCCAAAGAGGCCGGTTTTATCGACGCAATCGTATTTTACGAGAAAGGTAACGCCATCCGCCTGAACAGTGCAGCGGCGACTTATCTGGAACAATGCGGCTGCCGTGTAGAAGTATTCCCCGAACCTAAGAAGATACAGCAGCAGTACGGCTATGCCGAAAAGAAAGGCATCGACTGGGGGCTTTTTATCGAGCCGCTGCCGGAAGGTTCCGATAGCAACAGCGAACCGAACAATCTCTCCGTTTCTCCGGCATCGCAGAACTGTGCCGAAATGTCGGTGCGCCTTAAACACCTGCCGACCCGGACGGAAACCACCCTATTATTAAAAGATGTTCCGGCAGCTCTGAAAGGCGGTAAACAATGATTATTGCGATAGACGGCCCGGCAGGTTCGGGCAAAAGTACCGTTGCAAAAATGATCGCGGCGGATTTGGGCTTCACCTTTATGAACACCGGCAGCTTTTACCGTGCGCTCACCCTCGCAGTTCTGCGGTCATTAGGCGGGGATGAAAGCGGCGCCGGCGCAGAAAAACCGGATTTGGAAAACGAAGTAAAGTGGACGGATTTCGCAAAAACCGTATCGCTTGAATACAAGCAGGACGGAATGTATTTAGACGGATCCTGTGTGGAAGCATATCTCCGCAGCGATGCCGTGGAATCGGTTGTTGCAGCTCTCTCCGCGATTGTGCCAATTCGGCATCTCATCAATAAAAAAATCCGTGCTGCGGCGGCAAAACTGAACATCGTCTGCGAAGGTAGAGATATGACCACCGTGGTATTTCCCGATGCCGAATGCAAGGTCTACCTCGATGCTTCCGCCGAGGCACGGGCACGGCGCCGCTTTGAACAAGGTACCAGCAATCTTTCGGAAGCCGAAATACGGAAAAGTATTGAAGAACGGGATGCTATCGACCGGAATAAAAAAGAAGGCAGTCTAAAAATTGCTGAAGATGCTTTCTATTTAGATACATCGGACTTGACCATAATGCAGGTTTGTGAGAAAATAAAAGACAAAATACACGATAAAGGGTTATTTATGGAACAAAAGGAAGTGGCAATGGATGCAGTTACAAATTCCGATCAGAGCATCCAAACACAATTACCAGAGGAGTATTTAAATTTTGAATCTCCTGAAGTCGGAACATTAAAAGAAGGCCGTATTATCGCGATAACTGATGATTCGGTTTTTATTGACGTTGGCGGTAAATCGGAAGGACGCGTCGCACGCGAAGAATTTACCGAAGAGCCCAAGATCGGCGATACCGTACAGGTATACATTGAAAAGACCGAGGCAACTGACGGTAAGCTGATTATTTCCAAAGAAAAAGCAGACCGTAACATTTTACGCAAAGAGTTGCAAAATGCATATCGGAATAAAACTCCGGTAACAGGCGTCATCAAAAAGCTTGTAAACAAAAGCGGATATGATGTCGATCTCGGTGCAAATATGATTGCATTCTTACCGATCAGTCAAGCTGCTGCGCAGAAAGTAGACAAGCCTGAATCCCTGTTAGGCGAAAAGGGATCTTTCTATATTGAAAAGATGGTCTTTGACCGCAAGGGAAACAGAGATAATATTGTAGTTAATAGAAGAAAATATCTTGAAGATACGCTGGAAAAAAACCGCGAGGCATTTTTTGAAAATACCAATATCGGTGACGTTGTAAAAGGTACCGTAAAAAGCTTTACCAGCTTCGGAGCATTTATCGATCTCGGCGGTTTTGACGGTTTGCTCCATATCAACGATATGAGCTGGGGCCATGTTACCCGTCCGAAGGATTTCGTTAAAAAAGGTCAAGAAATCGATCTAAAAGTTATCAGACTTGATCCGGCTGAAAAGCGCATCAATCTTTCATTAAAGCATTTTACACCTGATCCATGGCTTGAATTTGAAGATAAATTCCAAGTAAACGATATCGTAAAAGGTCATGTTACAAAGATTACCGATTTCGGCGCCTTTGTAGAATTATCCGAAGGTATCGAAGGTCTTGTACACATCAGCGAATTCAGCTGGGTGAAAAAGGTGAGCAAGCCGAGCGATATGGTTAAAATCGGCGATGAAGTCGAATGCATGATCCTCGGCTACGATATTCAAGCTGGACGGGTCTCGCTCGGCTTAAAACAGGTAACGGCAAATCCGTGGGACAATATCGGCGAACGGTATCCTGTGGGCACCCGCTTAACCCGTAAAGTAGTTAAACTGACCAACGCCGGTGCGTTTATCGAGCTTGAAGAAGGAATCGACGGATTCTTGCATGTCGATGATCTTTCGTGGACAAAACGGGTACGCCACCCGAACAGCGAGCTTGAAGCAGGTCAAGAGCTTGAAGTAATCGTTATCGAATGCAATCCGGCAGAACACCGCGTTCGCCTCGGCGTAAAGCAGTTGAGCGATGATCCGTGGAAGACCTTTGCGGAAGCATATAAGCCTGGTTCAACCGTTGAAGGCGAAGTTACCTCGGTAACGGACTTTGGTATATTCGTAAAAGTGCCCGGTGATATCGAAGGCCTTATTCACAAGCAAAATCTTGTAGAAAACCGCGAAGATAATCCCGACGAAGTATTAAAGAAATACGCTGTCGGCGATAAAGTAAAAGCAGCTGTTCTTGACGTTAACGTTAAGGATAAGAAAACGGCTTTCTCAATTCGCGACTATAAGAAGCGCCTTCAACAAGAAGAACTCTCACGCTATATGTCCACCAAACAGGAAGACGGTGAGGGAGCCTTTACGTTGGGCGATCTTATGAAGAATAAAGCATCGGAATAGTTTTGCTGTGAGAGCAGCGTATGTATATTTCAGGCCGTATTTTACCCGAAAGATTAGCTGCTCTCATCAACACCCCCTTATTCACCCGCGGAGCTTCGGCTTCGGGTGATACCTTGCTCGAAATAATTCTCCGTTCGAGTATGCAAGCAGTGGATAGTACCGCTGCTTCTCTTTTTTTAGCGGATGAAACGTTAGAAAAAGCCCAAACGGTTGCATATATATGCGATGATACCTTTTATCGCTTTAACGCAAAAAAAGAATTATCGGCAGCAGCGGCGTGGGTGTTACGGCAAAACGAACCGCTAAGAATGAATACACCCGATGCGGAAAGCCGTTTTACCTCCAACGGTATGGACGGAACTTCTTGTTCAACATCGGGGTTTATCGCAGTACCGCTGTGTGTGGAGGATTCACGTATCGGTGTCCTTCAAGCAGTGGGGAAAAAAGACGGAGGGAATTTTTCAGAGTCCGATCTTTCGTTATTGAGCCTTGCAGCCGGATACGCTGCACCGCTTTATCGTACTTCATGCGCATATCAGGTTTATGCGGATGCTGTAAAGCAAAGGGAGCAAAGAACAGACTATATAACGGAAGAAACACCTTTTATAGCGTCCAGTCCGGTAATGCGGGAGAAATTTGAACTCTGTAAACAGCTTGCATTCTCCGATATACCGGTACTCATTATAGGTGAAAACGGGGTAGGAAAAGCATCGGTTGCAAAGCAGCTGCATATTCACAGCCGCCGTGCGGATCATCCCTTTATTCGTGTGAACTGTACCGAACCGGCAGAACAGCTGCTTGCGCACCACTTATTCGGCGGTGCTGCAGACGGTACGTCCGTTACCGATGCCTCCGATAAAAGCTGTTTTCAACAAGCCGAAGGCGGTACCTTATTCCTTGATGAGGCGGCAGCCATTCCGCTTTCACTGCAGAAAAGGCTTTTAGACAGGATTTTACAGCTTGAACAAAGCGGCCGGAACATACGGTTGATAGCTTCAACCTCCCGCGACCTTGAACGCTTAACTCGCGAAGGAGACTTTCTGTCGGAACTGTACGGCAAATTAAACGTACTGCCGCTGTACATACCGCCGTTACGGCAACGCAAAGAAGACATCGAAGCGCTTGCACAGTTTTTTTTGCGTCAGGCAGCACAGGAAATGCGGAAACCCTTTGCCGGTTTTTCGGCGGATGCTCAAGAGGCGTTACTGCAAGCGGAATGGAAGGAAAATATACGGGAACTAAAAAACAGCGTAGAATACGGATGCTTAAACGGATGTCCGCCGCTCGTTACCGCTGAATATTTATTTCCCCCTTCTGCGGCTGCGGTACTAACCGGAGAGACCGGTGGACTTAAAACCGTGACAGACGTATTTAAACGGACATATATCCGAACAGTACTGGAGAAAACCGGCGGCAATCAAACGGCAGCAGCTTCGATACTGAAAATTCAAAGGACATATCTTTCACGGTTGATGAAAGAGCTAAACATAAAGGAGAACCTCTAAAAACTTCAGTTTTTTAGAGGTTTACCTTAGATTTATTTTGCGATGTTTCAATTTAAGTCATTACAGTAAAAAGACTTAAATTGAAACTCGTCGGGCATCTCTAAAAATCTAACCAAGTTTTTAGAGATGCCCAAAGGATTAACGGGAGACCTATATGGCAGAACAAAACGACCAGACGCTTTCTTTTTCGGAACGCTGCGGACAATTTTTAACTCAGAATCGGAAACCGATTGTCATTATACTGGGAGCAATCTGTGCGGTTGCGGCAATCGCTTTGATTGCATCATCACTCACTACACGCGCGGCGAAAAAGGCATCCGTAGAAACGGAGACAATAATCTCCGAATGGACGGATTTACGGGATAAAAACGCCGAAGATATGACGGCTAAAGAAGATGCACTTGCCGAAAAACTTGAAAAGCAAGCCGCAGCAAACGGCCACTCATACTCCGCATTTAGAGCCTACACAACCCTCGGCGAAATCTACGTACTGCGCAAGGATTGGGAAAAAGCACTCGCCTCTTACCAAAAGGCAGGAGAGGCTCTTCCGAAAGCGTATACTGCCGGTATCGCCTATTTTAATGCAGCAGTCTGCGCCGATGAATTGCAGCAGCATGATAAAGCTTTGGAACTGTATACCTTGTCGGCAGCCTCAGACGACTTTCCGCTGAAGCCGCGAGCATTGTTTAACATCGGACGGCTTGAAGAAACCCTCGCTCATCCGGACAAAGCGATTGAAGCATATACCAAACTTACGGAATCATATCCCGATAATGATTGGACACTGCTTGCAAAATCGCGGATTATTGCACTTTCCATCAATTAGCGGGAAAACACTATAAGGGGCTATGCAGCTGTTGCGGCTTTTATACCAACGATATACTTTTCTTTTTTGTTGTCTCTGCAGTCTGTTTATGACAACCTGCGGTATTCCGAACTTGACCTATCTTGAAAAGCCGCATTCAGTACGTGAGAACAGTAATAGTGAAGATTTAAGTCAGCGGTACTGTCAATTCAAGACCGCTGATACGGCAAATAGTGCTGTGACAGGCTTTCAAGGAACCGAAATTTACTATCGAATCTATGCACGGAAGGATGACTGCGAAAACGACCGCAGTCAAATCGACAAGTATAATGATGATAACCCGTTCGAAGCGGCAAGGTATTTGGAAGAAACAAAGAAATACTATCGCTTAGAGACAAATCTGATATCAACACGTCCATTGATTGATAAACATTCTGCAGATGTTACTGTCCGCTTCCGCTTACAAGACTACGGTTCATCTCCTAGCGATCCAGCAAAGCTTATTGTAAACTCAGTTCAAAAAGGAATCCCACAGAGAAATACTAGAATCTCTCCTACCAGACGTGCATTTAATAAAGACAATATCGCCGTAGGCGATAACGATGTACAGGCCGCCAGCTCGAGCGGAACGGAAATATACTGGTGCGTGAACTTTTATGCTGTCAGCTATGGATACACACCAGCACTTACTCCGCTCTACAGTGAATTAAAATCCCTCGGATATATTTTAATAGAAAAAAATTAGTAAAACACTCAATAAGCGGCTCTATTTTAACGATATATAAAATATACGATTAAAGTAGAAGGGATAGTTATGCTCAAAAGATTTCCGCTCAAAGCACGTTTATCAATTACTTTCGGTTTATTATTTGCCGTTTCAATGACAGTCATTAATGTTATTTCTATCAGCAGCTCCCGTCTCGCACTTATGCAGCAAGCGGCATCGCATCTAGTAACAGTAGCACAAAATCAAGCGGCAATATTTGAGCAAACATATATTGAAAAATTTAGAACACAAATGGAAACATTAGCACGAGGTTCCATAATTTCAAATACAGATATTCCTCTGTCTGAAAAAATAGAAATTTTAAAAAATGAGGCGGAAATAGCGAAGAAAGACGGATGCTTACGTATGCTCGTAACCGACACCCAAGGAAATGCGTATAGGACAGATGGTACAATGGCGAACGTTAAAAGCCTTGAATGGTTCCAAAAGAGCATACAAGGGGAATTTTTCATTAGTACGCCGTACTCTTCCTTTAAAGACGGCTCGTTGGTCTGTACGGTAGCAGCGCCCATCTACGGAAAACACAAAACGATCATAGGCACAATCGCAACCGTATATGACGGCTTAAAAATATATGAAACAATACGGAATGTAAAAATCGGAGAAACCGGCGAGGTTTATATCCTTGATAAAGACGGCACTACTGTTGCCGACCATGACCTCGAGCTCATTTATTCGCAAGAAAATTCCTACGTAAAATCTCAATCGGATAAAAGCCTTGAAAGTGTCGGAAATTTTGAACATACCGCCGTTCAATCGGCAACTTCCGGTTCCGGCTCTTATGAATATAAAGGCGCGGTAAAAGATGCTGCATACGCAAAGATCCCGACAACGGGCTGGACACTTATTGCAACGGATTATCGTCAAAAATACATGGGCGCCATTAGACTTATCATTATTATCGATACGATACTGGTCATCTTGGTGGTTTGTATTATTTATGCAGTCTCACTCGGACTTTCACGATCGCTGCAGAAGACAGCGGATGCGCTCAAAGAAATAGCACAGGGAACGGGAGACTTAACGGTCTCGCTGCCTGTTAAGGGAAAAGACGAGCTTACCGATATAGCACAGTACTTTAACGAAACAATCGGAAAGATAGCCGGAGCTATCCGTTCCATAGAAGCAAATACAGCTGATATGGAGGTCACGGGTACCAATCTTGCAGATAATATGCTTGAAACCGCAAGTGCAATACGGCAAATTACGGCAACAACAGAAACGGTAAAAGAGAAGATGATCAACCAAGCGGCAAGTGTTACCGAAACGGCGGCAACCGTTGAAGAGATTATCAGAACAATCAAGCAATTGAATAGCAGCATCGAAACGCAAGCAGGCAGCGTCGCACAATCTTCGTCTTCAATAGAGCAGATGGTTGCAAATATTGCTTCGATCGGGCAAACACTCGGAAAAACCGATCAAATTATTAAAAACTTTGTTTCCGCCACGGGGGACGGAAAGGCAGCCTTGGTAACTTCCAATACGGTAACACAGAAGATTTCCGAAGAATCCGGTTCTTTAATGGAAGCCTCTAACGTTATTCAGCATATCGCCTCGCAAACCAACCTGCTTGCAATGAACGCAGCTATCGAGGCGGCTCATGCTGGAGAAGCAGGAAAAGGCTTTGCCGTTGTCGCCGATGAAATCCGTAAACTTTCCGAAGACTCTGCAATACAAGGAAAGACAATTACGGTAACGCTTAAATCTTTAACTGCGGAAATTGAAACACTGTCAGCTTCATCTAAAATCGTAGAAGAAAAATTCAACTTAATTTTTGGATTGGCGGAACAAGTAAAATCAATGAGTGATCTTTTAACCGCTGCAATAAGAGAACAGGAACACGGCAGCAAAGAGATATTATCGGCTATTAAAAACATCAATACCGTAACAATGGAAGTGCAATCCGGCTCTGAAGAAATGTTGAAAGGCGGAGAAGGTGCAGCACACGAAATGCATACACTTGACGAATTAACGCGCACTATCACCGACAGCATGAACGAGATGGCATCGGGCGCCATACAGATCAATAATGCCGTACAAGAAGTCAATATGATGACGCAGAAGAACCGAGAAAGTATCGAAAAACTGGCAAATGAAGTGGGAAAATTTAAGATCAATTAGGGGTTTAACCTAAGAATCCGCCGTGGCTCAAAAGTGTAGTTCTGAAAACATTTTTGGACGAGGACGGCAATGGTTTAGAACCGCAACAACGTTTCCTCTATTCTTTTTTCTGCAATAAGGTACCCAAATGCTGGTGGCTGGTCTGTACTACTTCCAATACGGCGCTTGTCTCTTTTAAGAATGCTTCAATATCTTTAAGCGAGCTAAAACCGCCGTGGATAGTAGTATCCTGCTCTTTAATCGAAGAGGATATTTCTGCCAACGCAAGACCGGCTGCATCCAAAGTCTCTGAATTTTTATCATAGGTGGAAAGAATACCGGTGAATGATTCTTGAAACTTTGAAAAGAGTGAAATAAAAAGGGTCATACTTTCACTGATGCTTTTTACCGATGACTGTAACTCAGCCATTTTTGTCTCAATCATTTTAGCAAAGGTGCCGGTTTTGGTAGAAAGGTTTCGTACCTCATTTGCAATAATTCTAAAACCGTCGCCCGCCTTGCCTGCATGAGCGGCTTCAATTGAAGCATTAATAGCCAAAATACCGGTTTTTATCGAAATGTTTTGGATATCTGAGACCATCGCTTTAACTTCACCGGTGTGTTCTTTGAGCGTTTCAAATGAGGCTGCTGTGGTTCGTGCAGTGGCTGCCGCTTCATCGATTTCACCAAGCCGATTATGGATTTCTTTTTGCAGTGTTTTTCGTCCGCTAAGCACCGCATCTAATAAATCATCTACATGGTTCGCATTCGCAGCGGAAGAGCTACTCTCTTTTTGGATTTCTTCAAATACTGAAAGGATTGTTTCAAACCGTTGCTCCAGCTGCTCCATGGAGCTATTGATAATTTGAAACGAATGTCGCGTTACATAGTCTAATACAACGCCTTTATTGTACTTAACAACAATTTTATCTACTAAATCGGCAAAATTCTGCAGAGCTGCTTGTTCATCTACCATATATTATTCCCTAAAATAACCTATCAAGATAATCGACTCCGCATTGCAAATGAGAAAGCCAATTTAAGAAGAGCTCTACCTTGTCGTCTGTATAAATAGCCCCGTGCTGCGGCGCAATAATGACAGGATTTAATAGCCGTACAGCTTCAACCCAGCGCTTGACAATCTTATTGGCTGCCATATATCGGACATGGAACGGTTCGATCAACGGGATATGCTTTTGGAAATCATCGATAAAGAGCGTTTCATCTTCCTCTTTCTCAAACACCGCAGCACCGATATCGCCGCTGAACAAAATACGGGAACATTCGTCAAAGAGTGAAAACTGCCCCGGAGAATGCATAAAGTGGGAGGGAATATAACGTATTTTGTTGCCGGAAGGTAAAGAAACGCTCATCCCTTTATCGGGGATACCGGTCATACGTGAAACGTCAACAATACCGAAGTGAGGCATAAAACGGAGCCAAAGAGAAGAAATATAAATCTGTGCCTGTGTAACACCAAGCCACAGAGCGATGCCCGAAGATACATCGGGATCTTGATGAGAGAAAAAGATGATGTCTATTTTATCTACTGATATAAATCTACTGACGGCGGTTACTACCTGTGAAAAAAGATGTACCCCGCCCGGATCCAGCAGAATACCGCGGCCGTTATCAATGATGAGATACTGCATGGTCTGTACGGCACCCTTCCGGTATTTTGTTTCGCCGCCCAGCCAGATAAATTTATGATTTTCATCTTCGTAAAGGATCTTACCTTGTATATTTGTATCGCGTGTCATTATTTTTCTATCACCTCGTATTCAAAGACTGTATTTAGGGCATCTCTAAAAAACCGAGTTTTTTAGAGGTTCCCCTTAACAATATACAAACGCAGTATACCGATAAATTAGGCGATAGACAAGCACACGCAGCATTTAAAGTCTGTACTCTCTTTTAAAAGATGCTGACAAATATCAAAAAAAAGTATATAGTACGGTTGGATTTCGAGCAAAAAAGCCCGTTTCTGCAAAGGAGTATATAATATGAAATACGTCAAATTATGTGTCTTTACCCTTATGATGCTTATTTTTACGGTATCATGCGGTAATAAAGATACAAAGAATATCATAAGCATTAAAAAGGCATCGACCGAAAAGCTTATCAGTGCATTCGAAAAATTTGAAAATAATTTTATGCTGCGCAGTGATGTTTTTGATAACGGCTCTGCAAAAGCAGAATTTTTCCTTACCGACTATGATCTGCAAGGGCCTAAAGCGCAAGGCATATTACAAACAAAAACGATTGCCGATACGATGATCGCAAATAAAATCGGTATAACAGGGCTTTGGGTCAACGATAAAAAGGCTAAGGCATTTAAGTATTCGTATGCATTGAATAATATTTTAATAAACGAAGAGAAAACCGACCTGATAAATATTATTATCGGGCAAAAAAATATTGAAGCGGCGAGTCCTTCGATATTCAATAAAACATTTTCCATTCCTGCACAAGACCTCGGGAAAGCCCTTGCGCTTATCGACTCTAAGGAATTTCCCACAAATCTCAATATCGATTTAACCTACAATACATTGAGAACACTGAGTTCCATCCGTCCGAATAAAGCCTCGCAAAAACGCTATGATAAAGCGCAAGATATTCTCTATAAGAACGCAGTTATCACACGGAACGGTGATACGTATTCCATCGTATTCAATAATGATGATGTCATTAAATTTATCCCTGCGCTGATAGATGCGGTAAAAAACGATAACCGTTTAACATTCCTCTGGAAGTTTTATGAAAAACTCTTAGAAAAAGAATTTAAAGAGATTGAAGAAAAATTTAATACGGAAATAAAAGATAACATAAAAGACTGTACCTTTACGGAAGAGCTGACCGTTAAAGATAACCTTGCCGCAAAAGCTCAGTATACGGTTGCTGTCAGCGGAAAAGAGATAGTTACATTCGGCTGCGGCATCAAAAATTATGAAAACCCGATCGACGGCATGACATACACGCTCAATATTACAGGGGCTAATACCGCAGATAAAGACTCGAAGGTGGGAGGTATAGTATCTTGTGTGTTCGCTTCTAAGGGCTCTGTAACCGACACGACAGCCGATATCGATTGTTCCGTCTCCGTATCGTTTACGGATAATCCCGATACTCCGCTGCTTCCGGTATTCGATATGCATGGTTCATTTTATGCCGATACCGCAAAACAGAGCGACAACTTTAAAATCAGTACGGACATGGATATAACACCCTCGCGTAATGACAACATGAACGAAAGCATAGCGGCCTCAATGCAGGCATTAGGCAGTGTTGTAAAAGAACCGGATATGATTACATATAACATCGATACCATCAACATTGAGATGGAGGAACTCGAGAAGGAAAAGCATACTCTTAAGCTCGGAACCGATGCATCGGTTATATTCAGCAAAAACATCCTTGAGGATATTGTGATGCCCAAAGAAACGGTCAATGTTCTCGAAACAAAAGTCAATGAGTGGCAAACCATTCAAGACGAAATTACCGCAAACTTGAAAGCACTTTCAACTTTGCTAAATCTATAAAACAAAACACACCTCATACCGCATGCACGAAATTTTCCTCAAAATTTCGTGCATTTTTTTTCTTCTATAAAGAAAGCGGGGAATATTCATAAAACGTCTGATGCGTTTCCTTCCTTCTGCGTGAAATTTTATCCAAAATTTCACGCACTTTATTCTAAAAGAGGCAAACGCATCAGATGAATAAATTAAATTCCGCAACATAGAAGTTACAGCTTTGGCAAAAACCTTTCCGTTAGCCTTTTGAAAATAGGGGTGCCGGATACAAGGCGCAGAGTGAATAACACCCGCAGGCGTGCTTTTTGCACGTCGAGGACTGTTATTCACTCTGCAACGCTGTAGACGGTATGCATATTTTCAAAAGGAAAGGTTGAATAGCCCTTTTATTCTGCGGGCAATGCACCAAGAAATCTGATGCGTTTCCCGATTTTCCTCAAGGTTTTCCGCTAAATTCCGACACTGTAGCAGAAGGGGTATAAAATGGACAAAATATCGGCTGCAGAGAAAATCGAACAGGTCTTGCAGCAGCAAATTACCGTGATGAAAGAAGTATATGCATATCAAAAAGAGCTTTCGGACTCCGTGCGCAACCGTTCATGGGAGGGGATTGAACGCTGCGTACTGAAAAGTACGGAGGCTTCCAATGAGTTTTTACGGCTCGATAAGCAGTGCTTTTTGCTTCTCAATCAGCTTGATCCGTATAACGACGATGTACGCGATTTTTACGGCTACATTGCATTGCTGCCTGTGGAAAGTCAAAAAAAGCTCAGTTATTTATACCGTAACCTGCAACAGCAGGTGCAGCTCTCAAAAACTGCAAACGATACGCTTGATGCCTACGTTACGCATGTACAGACGTTGGTACAAGATATGATGGATGCCGCGGCAATCGGTACAAGAACGTCATTTTATACCCGCACCGGTGCACCGAGCCAATCGAATTACAGCAGTTTGGTTATCGATACGGTATTTTAACGGATAGTATTCAAGGAGGAAGGTGATAAAAATGTCTACATTTGCTTCGATTGAATTGGGAAAACGCAGTTTATTTGCACACCAGCAGTCCATTCAAACTGCCGGTCATAACATATCGAACTCATCCACGGAAGGATATACCCGTCAGCGTGTTCAGCTTGATTCTTACGAGCCGCTGTACCGTCCCGATCTTTCACGGGCGGAAACTCCCGGACAAATCGGACAGGGTGTTGCCGTCAGCTCCATTACCCGCCTGCGCGACGAGCTGTTGGATCAGCGGATTGTCGCCCAAACCGATCAGCAGGGGTACTGGGAAACACGCGATTCCTACATCTATATGCTGGAACAGTTGTATAACGAACCGGAGGATACTTCCGTTCGGACACGGCTCGATCAATTTTGGGATTCATGGCAGGAGCTGTCAGTCTATCCCGAATCGACGGCGGCGCGCAGTGCGGTTGCTACCCGCGCAAAAACGCTGACCGATGCCGTGCACCATCAGTATCGGGGCTTGCAGGGCATCCGCGATATGATCAACGGCGACATTGAAGCGCGGGTTAAGCAGGTAAACTCCTTTACCCGGCAGATTGCGGCGCTCAATGAAGAAATCGTAAAAGTTAAAGCGATGGGCGACAATCCCAACGACTTGATGGATAAGCGCGATGTATTAACCGAAAAACTAGCCAACCTTATCTCCATCTCTGTAGAGAAGGTGGATGCCGACGAATCCTACATCATTTATTCGGACGGTATGGAGTTGGTACAAGGGCGGACATTCCGCACCTTCGGACTTAAAAGCGGTACCGGAAACGAAGGGTATGCCAATGTCGTATGGGAAGATTCCGGCAATCTTGCGCACTTCGGCGGCGGCAGGCTGGCTGCCCTTATCGAACTGCGCGACGGAGATGTCCGCGACGAAATCAATAAACTCGATACGATGGCAATGAACTTTGTCGACCTTGTTAACGACATTCACCGCAATGCGATGGGCTTAAACGGAAAAACCGGTATCGATTTTTTCAAAGAACAATATTTTATCAACAATACGGTCGGTAATTTCGACCGGAACGGCGACGGTGAATACGATTCTTCATATATCTTCCGTTTGACCGGCGCATATAGCCTTGATCCGCGCGAACAAATCGGATTGGAAGGGACGATCACCCTTTCCGCAGGAACGAGAACAGTTCAAGTACCCTACGCTTCCACTGATATGGTCGCCGACCTTGTAGACCGCATCAACCGTTCCGGCGCAGAAGTCGTCGCATATCTCGACCAAAACAATAAGCTCGTGCTCAAGGGGACAGCGGCGCAGGATACCGAAAATCCCGACTTTGTTATCAGACACGTCGAAGATTCAGGGCGCTTTTTAGCGGGATACGCCGGCGTGCTTACCGGAAGCGGTGCGGAAAACGCCTACGACTGGCAGCAACCCGATGCGGTGAACGTACTGTCGCAGGAAGGTGCACAGTATGCAGTTTCCCCCATTGCGCACCCCTCCGGTTGGATGGAAATCAATCCGGTTGTCGTAAGCGATTTACAGAATATCGCCGCCGGTTACCCCAGTCTTGAAGGTATCCCCTACCCCGGAGACAACCGTGCCGCCGTCGCTATCGCAAAGATACGGAATACGCCGGTTATGGTCGGCAACACCCGCACCTTTGACGAATTCTTCGCCGAGGCTGTTACCAATATGGGCTTAAAGGGCGAACAATCCGAGCTTGCGTTGAATACACAAACCGCTATCGGCAAGGAACTCCGCGATATGCGCGACTCAATTTCCGGTGTCAACATCGACGAAGAATTGGCGGATATTATTAAATTCCAGCACGGCTACAATGCGACTGCTCGTTTTGTCGCTACCGTCAACGAGATGCTCGATACCATTATCAACCGCCTTGGTGTCTAGGCCATGGGTAAATATATCAGGGGGCGGTGACTAATCGAAGCCGCAGAATAAAAGCGGCAGGAAAACCATTTGAATCGCGAAGCGATTCAACTCTGGTTGGACGGCCGCTTTTATTCTGCGGGCTATATCACACTACCCCTGATATATTTACCGGGAAAAAGGAGTAAGTATGCAACGGATTAGTTCAAATATGCAGCATTCGGACAGCAGCTATTCGGTGCGGAGACAAGAAAGCAGGCTGCACAAGGTAAATAGTCAACTCAGTACTCAGCGGCGTATTCAGCAGCTCCGCGATGATCCTATCGCTGCAGGACACTCGGTACGCTATAAATCGCTTTTGGCACGGCTTGACCGCTTTGAAAAAAATGCCAAGACGCTCAACGACCAATATAAGGTTGCAGAGGCGCCGATGCAGAGTGCGCTCAACATTATGCAGCGGCTCCGCGAACTTTCCGTAGCGGGTGCAACCGGTACCTATACCGCTTCGGATCTTAAAAAGATGGCGCCGGAAGTAGATGAGCTGTTATACGAGCTTGTTCAAACGGCAAACAGTTTTAGTGCGGACGGCACCCGTCTCTTTGCCGGTACTAAAAGTTTTACCGAACCTTTTGAGATTGTGATGGGCGACATCGACGGCGCAGGTTCCGCGGTTATCACCAATGTACGGTACAACGGTTCCATCGACACCAAACAGGTGGAAAGCGACGAGCTTTCGTTTATGGAGGCAAATCAGGCAGGGAACCGTATCTTCTGGGCGGAACGGCAAACGCTCTTTTCCGCAACCGATGCACGGAACTTTATCATACAGCAGGACAGTGCCATCGAGATAGACGGCGTTACTATCCCGCTCATCGCAGGCGATAACGTCTATGCGATTATGTCTAAGATCAACAGCTCAGGCGCAGCGGTTAAGGCTTCGCTCGACCCCGTTACCAACGGTATGAATATCGAAACGACCGATGCACGGCAGCTCTGGCTGCGCGATGCCGGAGAGGGAAACGTACTCGCCTCGCTCGGTATTGTCAAACCTCAGCAGCGGCCGCCGTACAACCTTGCCGATTCGGTGCGCGTATCGGGAGGTTCGCTTTTTGATGCGGTCATCGCGATGCGCAACGCGATGTATGCAGGAGACCATGAATCGCTCGGCGGCAAAGTACTCGGCAGTGTGGACGGAGCTATCGACAACCTCGCAGCGCGGCTTGCGGAAAACGGTTCCCGCTATGAACGCGCGGAAGCGGCGCTCGCCCGTTTGAATACCCAGATACCGAACGTAACGGGAGCGGAATCCCGCGAAGCCGATTTGGATTTGACACAAGCTATTTCCGATCTTAAAATGTATGAGTATACGCATCAAGCATCGTTAAGTACGGTCGGCAATTTATATAAAAACACGCTGCTCAATTATTTAAGATAACGATGACAAAAGAAAGGGAGTTTTAGTATGGAAATAAAAACGAAGGCGCTGGGTACGGTTCGGATTGAAGAAGATCAAATCATCACCCTGTCTGAAGGTTTTTACGGATTTAAAAAGTATCACCGCTTTGCGTTGCTCGATGCAAAGCAAAAGCCATTTATATGGATTCAGTCGCTTGACGATGCAGAGCTTGCGTTTATCGCCATCGATCCTTTTATCTTCCGGCCTGACTATGAACTGGACATCGATGATAGTTTGCTCGAACCGCTCGGCATTGAATCTCCGTCGGACGTACTGGTGTTTGCATTGGTTACCGTTCCGTCGGACGGGTCGGCAATTACAGCAAATCTGCAAGGCCCGCTCATTATCAATAAAAAGAATAAAAAGGCAATGCAGCTGGTC